>WQXZ01000059.1 GCA_009781525.1 Coriobacteriia bacterium
ACAGCACACAGAGCTATACCTTCACCGTCACAGTCACAGATGATGGCGGACAGCTTGTTGCTGCAGTCACAGGCGCTACCACAGGTCTTAACTTCACGAATAAGTATGAGCCACTGGTAACGATCGAAGACGTATCGGTGATAGGATTGAAGAGCACGGATATCGATGGTTACGTAATTGCTGTGGATGAGTTCAGCTTTATACTTCATAAGCAAGACATCGATGGTAGAGACTGGGATGACCCTGAAGATGCTAAGACAGAATTAGGCGATGCAACTGGTGCGCTGATCCAGTTCTCAAAACTTGGGTTTACTCATGTTGGAGAGTATCGTTTTGTAGTAACAGAGGCAGTGGGATCACATGCATACTGGCAGTATGACAATACAACTCACACATTCATCGTTACCGTGGGGGACATTGCTGGGCAACTTGTCATAACAGACATCACCGGTTCAGAGGGCGTATCGGTTGAGCCTGCATATAACGGTTATACCATCTCGTTTGCGTTCGATAATGCACACACAAACTACACCGTCAACTACGACACCAATGGTGGTGAGCCGGCGACAATCGATTCTCTAACAGACGTCAATTGGTTCCAGTCGAATCTTCTCTCTGCCTATGATCCGATAAGAGAAGGCTACACCTTTACTGGCTGGAACGTCTCTGCAGGTGGGAACGGGACAGGCGTGACCTCAGATGACACCTACGGTGATCTCGCCGATGATGACGAGACCATGTCAATCACACTGCAGGCTCAGTGGACAGCCAACGATGATGTAGTTGTCACCTACTATCGCAACTGGAATGCTGACGATTCAGCTTCCTATGACGACGAAGACCTGACTTTCGACACTAACTACACAGTGCTTGGTCTTGCTGATGTTGGTTTTGGTTTCTTGCTCTACCATACTTTCACAGGTTGGGCTACCAGTGCTGACGGACAAGTGGTTTACGAACCTGGTGATTCGATCGATCCGCTTCAGTATGGCAATGAGTTATACGCTATTTGGGTTTTGGTTGCTGATCCTGCTGAGTTTGAGAAGACTGCAGATGAAGCAGGCTATGAGCCAGGGGAAGGCGGTGGCATCATCGTCAGCGCTGCTGGTGATAATAGTACTGTCACATTTAAGATAACTTACTTGCTACCAGATGCTGTTGGTTTAAATACATGGACATCCATACGTTTCGCAGACCACTACGATTCAACACAACTGAGACTCATTGGTGTCACAGAGGCTTTCGGTAATGGAGCAGACACAGACATAACACCAAGCCCAGGCTCAGGCGCGCCTGGTGAGTTCAGCGTTAGCTACAATGCTGCTGACCTTACATCACATGCTGGTAAGCTTCTAACATTGACCTTGGTCTTTGAGGTCAAAGCCGGTGTCTCAGGAGCTATCAGAAACTATGCAAGTTACTTCATCACACCAAAAGGTGGGGTTGAGCCTGATGAGCCAGGTGGAGACGATGATGAGGAGATCTATGAATTCTTCCCAGTAGAGAGCTTCACTAAGACATATGGCGAACCATTCATCGGTGTTGGCGATGATATCGACTTTACTGTTTCGTTCAAGCTACCTGATGACATCAAAGGTTATGCTGGATTGCTGCTGGTAGACTACCTGCCTGCAACTCTGGACTACAAGAGTTCCAGCGTCTACATCGACGATATCGCTGCTCCTTCGATCAACCCGACAAACGCTTCGGGACGCGTGAGCATCTACCTGAGTGGTGCTATATTTGCAGGCCTTGAAGGTGGCAATGTTGTTGAGCTTCATATTACCGCTACAGTTAATGACACATGGGAATCTGGTGATATCACTAATGCTGCTTACATCTACTATCAGCTGAAGAAGGGTGTTGAACCCGATCCAGACACGGATGAGTGGGATGAAGAGACAAGCGTCACAGTACCTAACCGCGAGTTCACTGTTACCTACTTTAAGAACAGTGTACTGGCTACTGGTTCGGTTCCAGTTGATGACAACAGTCCCTACATCAGAGATGCCCGGGTGACGATTCTCGGCAGTGGCAGCCTGGCTCTCACCGGCTACAACTTTATCGGCTGGGCGTATGAGCAAGATGCCACTACACCTGACTTCGCTCTCGATGGCACCGCATTCGATCCAGCTTGGTTCGAGATCGATTCTAATGTCGAGCTTTATGCAGTCTGGCAAGCCCGCTCGGACATCTTAGTCACCTTCAATGCAAACGGTGGCACAGCTGCAGTACCTGGCTCGAAGTACGTCACCTACGATGCAGCTTACGGAACCTTGGCTACAACAAGCCGCACAGGCCATACCTTCCTAGGTTGGTTCACTTCACCGACCGGGGGAACAAGGGTAACATCAGATACGATAGTCACAAACGCCAACGACCACACACTGTATGCTCAGTGGACAGCGATTCCTTACACCGTTAATGTCGTGAACAGCTATGCTACCACAACAGGTGCAGGTACCTACTACATCGGCAACACCGTCACAGTCTACGCCGGTACCCGCGCAGGTTATACCTTCTCAGGCTGGACAGTAAACGCCGGTGGGGTGACCCTTGCCAACAGATTTGCTGCGACAACCAGCTTCACTATGCCTGCGGCAAACGTGACAGTGACCGCTAACTGGACTGCAATAGCAGCTCCTCCAATCGTCACACCTCCGACTGTTACATACACAGTGACCTTCGTGGACTGGGATGGTACCGTGCTCTCGACTCAGACGGTTGCTCCAGGTGCAGACGCTACCGCTCCTACAGCACCTACACGTGAAGGCTATATCTTCACAGGCTGGGATATCGCATTCACCAACGTCCAGTCAGACCTGACTGTCACAGCTCTCTATGAAGCAGAGCCAGAGGAAGAGACCTTCACAGTCATCTTCCTGGATAATGACGACAACGTAATCAGCGAGCAGACCGTACCCAGAGGCGGGAATGCAGTAGAGCCGGAGATACCTGTTCTCGAAGGCCAAGAGTTCATCGGTTGGGACACAGACTTCACCAACGTGCAGTCAGACCTGACAGTCAGACCACTCTATGAAGATCCCGTACCGTTGATCGGCGGAGCAGCTTGGGCGCTTATCAACCTGCTGTGTGCGATCGCTGGCATCCTTGTGGCTATTGCAGTCATCATCCGCATGATCGTCGCCAAACGCAAGGAAGAGGATGAGGAGACAGGTGAGATCGAGCAGACCAAGCGCCGCACAATCTGGATAGTACTCACCGTCATCCTGGCTATCGTCGGTATCGTCTTCTTCATCCTGACAGAAGACATGAGAAACCCGATGATCATGGTAGACCGCTGGACGATCTTCAATGTGATCTTCCTGGTACTCGGTATCGTCACCGCTCTACTTTCATTCAAGAGCGAGACCACCGAAGAACAGGAGCAGACACCTGCTGCAGCGTAAAAGACCACATGTAATACTTCACAAACTGCGAAGCGCTAGAAACGTAAAGGAGGCTGTCCGAATGGGCAGCCTCTATATTAAGTTACGAAAGGCACCTAGTGCTTTTAGCCAATCAATATCCAAAAGTATGCGAAGGTATCACAAAAACAATGACAAAATACAAAAAGTATGCTTGAGTTTAGTAAAAATGTTGCAACTATCGGCAGATATTGTACAATTAGCAAGTATTGTAGTGGCTCTATGTACCACTACTTATGCGATTTTGTGGCAGCTACGATTGTTTTGACTGGACGGACAAAGATGATTCCGCGAAATGATTACCTGAATACGCTCAAACGCTTTAGAGACAAAGACCTAATAAAGGTTATTACCGGTATCCGGAGATGCGGCAAGTCAACCATGCTTGAAATGTTTCAAGATTATCTTAGGCAAGAGGGAGTGCCCGACAATCAAATAGTAAGCATTAATCTAGAGCAAGGTGAATATCTAGAAATCGAAACGAGCAGGCAGTTATATGACCTTGTGAACACCTTGTTGTTACCTGACAAGAAAATGTACATCTTTCTTGATGAAGTACAACGGGTTTCTGAGTTTCAGAAAGCCGTAGATAGTTTGTTTGTCAAAAAGAATTGCGATATCTATATCACAGGATCTAATGCCTTTCTGCTAAGTGGAGAGCTAGCCACTCTCTTATCTGGGCGATACGTCGAGATAAAAATGCAACCCTTATCGTTTAAGGAGTTTTTCTCCACATTTTCTGAAGATGACAGCATTGATCGAGCATATATGCAGTACGTTCAGTATGGTGCTTTTCCGTACATTCTTGAGTTGCCAGACGCCCGAGACAAAACCATGTATCTACAGAGCATATTTGACACGATTGTGCTGAAAGATATTGTTGCGCGAAGAAGGTTTCCGGATGTGGCAATGCTGCAAAGTGTTGTTCGCTTCATGTTTGATAACATCGGCAATCTTTTCTCAACCAAGAGCATTTCTGACACTATGACTTCTGCTGGTAGAAAAATCTCGGTACAAACAGTCGAGAGTTATCTTACAGCGCTGACTGAGAGTTTTATTTTGCACAAGGTTGGGCGTTATGATGTCAAAGGCAAACAGCATCTGAAAACTGGTGAAAAATACTATGCAGCTGATATCGGTTTGCGCAGAGCATTGCTTGGGTCAAGTGCGGTAGATGACGGCCGGGTGCTTGAGAATATAGTCTATCTTGAACTGATTAGGCGTGGTTTTGATGTCTACATTGGAAAGGTTGGTAGCACAGAAGTAGACTTTGTGGCTGTTGGCGAGAATGGCCAAGAGTACTATCAAGTAGCCTACACAGTTATCGATCCAGATCAAAGAACCTTGCAGCGTGAGCTGGCACCGCTTAATGCAATCAGGGATCATTATCCGAAGTATCTACTCACGATGGATCATACTCCACCAACCTCTCATAACGGAATCAGGCAGATAAACGCCTTGGACTGGTTGCTTGGTCGGTAATCGGTAGGAAAATCGGTTTTTTTGATTCCAAGAAACGTTATAAGTGGGTCAGAAAAAAGTAAAGCGGTAATCTATGGTATTTTGTTAGGCAGAGGGAAACTCAAACCGACGGAGAATAGCAATGCGTAGACCAAGAGAACTATCACATGACGAAAAGCGCGAGGCGTTCGAGCGCATTCGTGAGGCAAATAAAGACACCATCCATGTCATGTCCCGAGCTTCATCCGACACATGGGTGGTACAACGACGCGGATCAACCCGGGCACGTAAAAGCTTCGCAGATAAAGCCGAAGCTATCGAGTTTGCCAAGAGCATCGAAAACGCCATGAAGATTGTGGTGCATGCTCAGCCAGGGCAGGTCGAGGAGGTGCTGGTCAGGTCATCAGTCGACAGCGACTTTGAGAAGGCAGATCCCAACCTCAGAAGATTTCAACCGTAAAGCAGCGCCATAATGGATGAAAGCTATCACACCAGCGTCTTTATTAACTGCCCATACGATGAAGAGTATTACCGGCTGCTCAGGCCAATGCTATTTGTGTTGGTGTCCGCCGGGTTGACCCCGATAATGGCTGCCGACAGCCAAGACGGCGGAAGCGACCGCCTGCGCCGCATTCTCTCCGAGATCAAGCGTGCGCGGTTCTCGATTCACGACCTGTCACGCACCGAGTCCGCCCGCTACAACATGCCCTTCGAGTTCGGTCTGGATTTCGCATGCAAACACTACGCCGAGACCCAATATGGGGACAAAGTCTTTCTTCTGCTTGAGAAAGAGAAATATCTGCTGAAGCGCATCATGTCCGACACCGGTGGGCTTGATGCCCGCGCGCACAACGATGATCCCAGGCAGGCCACCAGGATAGTGCGCGAATGGGTGGTTGGCGAGGTGCTGGATCCTGATAGCCGGAGGGCTTTTCCGGGTGCAGACAGGCTGATGCAGGAGTACGAATTCTTTCAAGCTGAGAATAACGAGCTTCTGGTTGAGCAAGGTCACTCAGACGAGGATATCGCCGATCGTTCAATTGCCATGCTTGTTGACGACATGCGGGTTTATATTGAGCTGAAGCAGGGGTAGAGACTGTTTGCATTTGTTGACAATTCACTGGTTGTCCGCTTTTATCCACATTAGATTGTGCAGTATTTCCATTGCGATGCTGTTTAACAGAGCATTGGTGCTAGAATCTGCGTAGCTAAGTAACCTGGGGTCATGGGCCCACTGCGAATTAACAATTGAAGATGAGGAACTGACGATGAAGAGTATTAAGATCTTCAGGGGGAAGTACCACACAGGGGGAATGCCAGAGAGGGGCATATCTCTCTTTTTATGTGTTGTTCTAGCAGCAAGCAGCTTGGTTGCATTGCCTGCGAGAGCGTTTGCTGATCCAGGGGTGAGTCCACTAGGCTTGCCTGACCACTTGATTATTAATCAAGCAGCTGGAGTTGGTAAGAGTGCCGATGGAGCCGTGCAGTATTCGTTTGTCGAAATCTATAATCCGACCAATGAACCTGTTGCTCTGGATGGCTGGTCACTTCAGTATGCAGAGAATGGTGATGACTGGCAGAAAATCAACCTTGGAGGCTGGATACCTGCAAGGCATTCGTACTTAGTTCGAATGAATGGCGGTAATGATCTGCCAGCCACCAGGCTATACATACCTGAGGCCGACTTGGATTGGGATATCGTCATAAGCAATGATTCTTTCAAGTTTGCTTTGGTAGAGCATACCGATCTTCTCAGCACGTATAACCCAACTTCATCCGATGGAGTCGTTGACTTTGTCAGCGCTATTAATGAGGTCTCGGTTGATTTTTGGTGGGGTACTGGGCCGGTAGGTAAGTTCTCAAAACAGCAATCCGTTCGGCGAGTTGACTTTATTGATACGCAGAACAACCAGATAGACTTTATTTCAATAGACTACAGAGCTAGCGGAATAAATGATAGTCGCCTGGCTGAGGTTCGTCCGCGATCACTGTCTGATGGTGCTTGGGGACTTGAAGTAGACGATGGCGGCGAAGGTGGCGGAGGAGAGCCAGAACCTGCAGTCTTGCCTGATCATTTGATCATCAACCAGGTAGCAGGTGGTGGTAATAACGCTGATGGTGCGTTCTCGCATTCGTTTGTTGAAATATATAACCCGACCGATGCAGCAGTGCTGCTTGATGGATATTCATTGCAGTACACAGACAGTGGTAGCAAATGGGTCAAACTGGATCTGGTTGGCTCGATTCCTGCTGGAAATTCATTCTTGGTGCGTGCGAATGGCAGTGTCACTAGCGCGAATGCACGCTATACCATTTACTATTTCGACCAGAACTGGAATATCATTATCAGTAATGATTCCTTCAAGATTGCGTTGGTACATGGCACTGATTTACTCACGGTGTATAACCCTGGTATCGACGAAGGTGTTGTTGACCTTATTGGTGCCTACAATACCAGTGCCTCAGTTGATTATGGAGAGGGCGGCAACCCTCTACGCGACATCTCTAAGCAGAAAACTGCTCGGAGAGTAGCTTTTCAAGATACAGACAATAATGGTGTTGACTTTATTTCAGTTGATTACCGGGTGACAGGAATCACTGATGCTCAGCTTCTGGAGCTGCGGCCACGCTCTTTGAGGGATGGTTATTGGGAAGCAGGAGATACCAAACCACTGCCGGAGCCACCGGTTTCTGGTGAAATCGTATTCAGCTCACCTGCAGGCTTGTATGTAGAAGAGTTTGACTTAACCCTCCAGTCATCTGTCGAAGGTGCTGTTATTTGCTACACCTTAGACGGCGAAGATCCATCGTTTGATTCGCCGAAATACATTGCGCCGATTGAAATCAGGGATCGGACAAGCGACAGCGAAGTCTTAACGAATCGACTTGGCACAACAGGTCCCTTAATGTTTAACGGAACATACGCTCGTCCAGCTGAAGGTACTGTTTTTCAAGGTACCGTTGTAAAGGCTCAGCTCTTTACTGAAGATGGTGAGGCAATTTCACGCGTCTTTATTAACTCCTATTTTGTCAGTGAGGATATTTTTTCTCGTTATGGCAACGTGCCGATTATCTCTATATCGATGCCAGCAGAATATTTCTTCAATGACGATTATGGTATTTACCAGAGAGGCCCGTTTGATAGATTCGATGATTATATTTATCCAGATTATCGGGACTCAAGATCTTATGGGGATCCTGTTATATATAACTTCGATCAAAAGTGGGAGCGTCCTGTTTACTTTGAGATGTTTGATCCTGCAGCAGATTATTATCGGGTTATCTCTCAGGGAATGGGCGCACGTATTCATGGCAGTAATTCTCGCCACAGTGCGCAAAAGTCACTGCGTCTATATACCAGAACCGGTGACTTAGCGCTTGAGGGTGTTGGTGGCTATATTGGACTAGCACCAGTCTTAAACGGTAGCAGCAGCATCGACTGGGATGTCTTTCTGGGTACAGCCACTGATATCAATGGCAACCCGATTACTGGTGGTTTTTCGCGGTTGCTTTTTAGATCAGGTGGTAATGACGTCAACAGTGCGTTCATTCGCGATACCTATGCTAACCTTGTTGCTGTTGATATGAATATTGATACAGTCGCGTATCGCCCTGCTGTCGTATTCTTGAACGGTGAATTCTGGGGCTATTATGATTTGCGTGAGCGTACAGATGACGAATACCTGGCTCAGCACTACGGAGGCAATAAGGATAATTACGACCTGCTTGAAAATCCAAGCACATTACATATCGGCCCCGAGCAAGGCACACCAGAGTCGATTGCCTATTTCAACTGGGTTGTAAGTGAAATTGAAGCTGTCATTGAAGAGTATGGTTACGGCTCACCTGAGGTGACGGCAAAAGTCTTAGAGTACGTTGATGAAGCCAGTCTGATCGACTACAACATCATTGAGACCTTCCTTGGTAATGCCGACTGGGTAAACAAGATCAATGAAGGTAAAGGTCGCTACGGTAACAACTCGGTGATGTGGCGCTATACCGGCACACCGACAAATCGACCTGGTCAGGATGGTAGATATCGCTATCTAATGAACGATATGGATCATAGCTTTGATCTGAGCTTTGCGTATGGAAGCGATTTTAGTGGCCTTAGCTATGCGCCAGGGGCAGACACTATCAGATTTGCCATAGAAGGCGATGATCGTGTCACCGCGCAAGCCAGTGGTGTTACAGGGGCTGCACAGTATAACAACTATTTCTTTTTTGTGTTAATGCAAGACCCGGAGTTCGAAGCCAGGTTTGTCAACCGCTATATGGATCTACTTAACACAGACCTGAGCGCAGACAGAATGAATGCGATTCTAAATGATATGGTTTCTGGTATTGAGCCAGTATGGGATGAGCATCAGTACCGTTGGAGCTACTCAGCAGTGAATTGGAGCTCGCAGGAAATAGGCAGAATCCGCACTTCAATAAGTCAGCGGACAACCGCTGAAACCGGAATTCTCGGCAACAGCTTGGTTAACTATGCTTATGTAAACGGATCGTCTGCAAGCCTAAGTGATATGTCGGATCTGACTGTCATCCAAGGTAGCCACGGTAGCATCAGCCTGAACGGTATGAACATATCTGGAGAGGTATCCTGGACAGGGCGTTACTTCACTGGATACACGCAGACGGTTATAGCGCGTCCAGATGCTGGATACAAGTTCGACCACTTTATTCTTTCTAACAGCAGTGGCACTACAATTGAAA
>WQXZ01000060.1 GCA_009781525.1 Coriobacteriia bacterium
CAAAAAACCCAAGAAAGTGGCGATTATTACCACAAGCTGAGCAACGAGTTATGAAACAAGTTTTCTCAAGCTTTTTCAAACCTTTCATTGCTCAGCTCTTCCAGTTCCCAGCAGCCACCTGCTGCACCCCTGGCGCTCCCCTAAAACAGCGAGAACGCAGCAATGAAACCAGAGAACGCGATCGAAACAGTCGTGACCAGTTTAATCAGAATGTTCAAGCTTGGTCCGGAGGTGTCTTTGAATGGGTCTCCGACCGTGTCACCTATTACGGCAGCCTTGTGGCATTCGCTACCATTGCCGCCGAATGCGCCCCCCTCGATATATTTTTTGGAGTTATCCCAAGCACCACCGGCATTCGACATGAAAACCGCCATGGCAAAGCCGGTAACAGTTACTCCACCTAATAAGCCAACAACACCTTCTACGCCGACAACTAGTCCAGTGCTGATCGGCACGATGATCGATAGTAAGGAGGGCAGTATCATTTCCTTCAGTGCGCTTCGCGTACAAAGATCAACACATGCTTCGTAGTCAGGCTCAGCAGTACCATCCATGATGCCAGCAATCTCTTTGAACTGGCGACGAACTTCAAGCACAATGCTCTGAGCAGCTCTCTGAACAGAACGCATAGTCAGTGCTGAAAAAACATATACCAGCATGCAGCCGACAAACAAACCTATCAGCACAGATGGATTGATCAGCGTCAAGTTCAACACATGGCTGACCTTGGCTTTTACAATATCCACATAAGAAACCAAAAGAGCCAATGCAGTCAGAGCGGCAGAGCCTATAGCGAAGCCTTTACCGGTTGCAGCGGTTGTATTGCCCAGCGAATCCAAAGCGTCTGTTCGCTCGCGAACTTCTTCAGGAAGTCCGGCCATCTCAGCAATACCACCGGCGTTGTCAGCAACAGGCCCATAAGCATCGGTTGCCAGTGTTATGCCCAGAGTCGAGAGCATACCAACAGAAGCAATACCGATTCCGTATAGCCCGCGACTGAAGAGCAATGTGTAGTTGGCAGCACTGGTGTCAAGCGATCCACCGGCGGCAAGAAAACTAACCAAGACCGATGCAGCAACAATCAGTATCGGTCCCAGAGTCGAGAACATACCCAGCGATATCCCACCAATCATCACGGTTGCAGCACCGGTTTCTGTTGCTTCAGCAAGCTCTCTGGTTGGCTTGTATGATTCGGATGTATAGTGCTCCGTAACGTATGCGATCAGTACCCCACCAACCAGGCCGATGATAATCGAAATCCATATTCCGAACCATCTATCAGGCATTATCCAGTAAGCAAGTGGAGCAGCAGCCACAGCTGAAATCGCAGTGGCAGTATAGGTTCCGATTCGAAGTGTACGAAGCAATGCTGCCTGGTCTGCTTTCTCCTTGGTGCGAATCATAAAAGATCCGACTACGGATGAAATAATTCCCAACACCGCAATGCAGACCGGTAGAAAAACTCCTTCCCAGCCATATCCTGCCGCAGTACCGATAGCAAATGTCGCAAGTATCGAGCCGATGTAGCTCTCATACAGATCGGCACCCATACCAGCAACATCACCGACATTGTCACCGACATTGTCGGCAATAACCGCCGGATTTCTCGGATCATCCTCAGGAATGCCAGCCTCTATCTTGCCAACAAGATCTGCTCCCACGTCTGCCGCCTTGGTAAAAATGCCCCCGCCAACCCGAGCGAAAAGAGCAAGAGCTGAAGCCCCCATACCAAACATCACCATATTCTGTGAAATTGTGACAGCATCGAAATGAAATACATACTTCAGTATATGAAACCAGACCGAGATATCCAGCACACCAAGTCCGACAACAGTAAATCCCATCACAGCCCCAGACGAAAACGCCACGGATAGCCCCTTGTTCAAGCTCTCACTCGCAGCATTAGCAGTACGCGCGTTCGCACTGGTCGCAATGCGCATTCCGATGAACCCCGCAAACATGCTGTAACAGCCACCCGTGATAAAAGCCACCGGCATGAACAGAGAAACATAACCGGTTATCGCCAGAACACCGAGGATGACAAACATGACAACGAAAAAGACCGACACTGTACGGTACTGTCGCCTCAGATAGGCATTTGCGCCTTGTCGGATGGCAGCAGCGATCTTCTTCATCTCATCACTACCTTCAGAAAAAGACATTACTCTTCGACTCTGATAGAAAGCAAACGCCAACGCAATCAATGCCCCCGCGAATCCAATCCAAAAGTAGTTCTCCATTGGTTTACTCCTATGTTTACAAAAAACCTAGCATTCGGAGCTTTATGCCCCAAAAAACAAAAAAGCCGACAAAATGCCGGCTCTAGCCTAGAACCGCCACAAGGTTACGCACCCGTGGCGGCATTGTGCCCCTCAGGTGCAATCAACTGTAATAGTAATAGGCGTATGTTTTAATAATACTCATCAAAAACCTCTGACGCAGCAGGATACTTCTGTACCCGCATGTTGTCAAGCACTTTTTTGAGTCATCATCATTTCTTGACAAACAATCGTTTGTTTGGTTGAATAACCTATGGTTGGTAGCATCACAAATATGAGGAGGGAGCATAATGACAGACTCACAGCAAGCTATTTCTACAAGAGAGCGCATCTTGAAAGCTGCGGCACAACTATTTGCCAACAGCGGATACAACAAGGTCACAACCAGGCAAATTGCGAGTGCAATCGGAATCAACGCAGCATCCATTTACTACCACTTCGCATCCAAAGAAGAGATTCTGATCAGCCTTTATGAGTACTACACAATCGAGCGAACAAAGGGCATGCCCGACCTGGGCAAGTTAATGAAAGCTGCTGAAATCGAGCCGCCCCGCGAAGTTATGATGCAAGCCTTCTTCTACTTCCCAGACGATATCCGCGAGTTCCTTGACCACATCATCGCCACAGCCGCCCGAGAAATCGGCGCAGACGATGCCAGCGAGCAATTCATCCGTGAAAACATCTTCAACCCGATTGCAAGCACTCTGATTCCCCTGATCGAGCGCATGGTCGAGCTCGACCGAATCGAGCCGCTGGACATCCCTACCTTCATCCAGGTTCTCACCTTCTATTGCTACAGCGCAGCGTCGCTCAACAACTCAGCTTTCAGAAACTCCCCACAAGCCTACGAGTCAGAGATATCCTTCCTGCTCTCCCTGATAATTCCGAAATAGAGGCTCAAAGAAAAACAAAGTACAAAACACTGTGGATAAAACCTCGCCATGCCTTTCCGGGCTATTTTGAGCCTCGAAAGCAGCATTGTGCCAGACAAGCTTTAAAGACTACATTGAATGGGTTGGGAATCGGGATACCCTCCACTCCACTCCCCCACTCCACCTCCATACGCTAGTACACTAGCTTTTGCACAGAATTTTCGGTTGGGCGACAGAGAGACTCGCAATTTCTCACTGTTTTGTTGCAAATGCAACATATATGTTGCATTTGCAACGTGTTTTTGTTAGGTTACGGCCTAATGCCTAACTAAATTTCAAAAATCTGTCTCCCAAGTGGAAATTCTGTGCAAAAGCTAGTGTACTAGCGTTGTGAAGAGGCTGGCAGCAAGCCGGGGAGCGGGCGGTACCCTCGGCTCGACCATCAGCAGCGAGCCGCGCGGGCTGCTGCTCGACCGTGCGGTCGGCGTGTCCGCGACCAGGCTAGTTCTTCAGGCTGCTCAAAGGCGCTGGAAACCTGCCGCCACGACGGGCAAAGACGGTGCCTGCATGCTGGTTCACTGCCATTACTGGTGCGCTGCCAAGCAGCCCACCGAATTCCAGCAGCTCCCCTGCTACCCTGCCGTAGGCAGGTATCAGGCGCACCGCTGTCGTCTTGTTATTGATTACCCCAATGGCCATCTCATCCGCTATGATACCGGCGATTGTCTCCACAGTTGTATCTCCTGGGATAGCTACCATGTCTATTCCGACTGAGCATACCGATGTCATAGCCTCCAGTTTGTCCAAGGTCAGTGCTCCGGATTGGACGGCTCTGATCATGCCAGCGTCTTCGCTTACAGGAATAAAAGCGCCCGACAGACCGCCGACGGCAGAGGATGCCATGACGCCGCCCTTTTTGACAGCATCGTTTAAGAGGGCGAGGGCGGCAGTGGTTCCTGGTCCGCCGGTTGTGCCCACGCCAATAGCTTCGAGAATCATTGCCACGGAGTCACCTTCGGCTGGTGTCGGGGCAAGGGAGAGGTCAAGGATGCCCATCTCTACCCCAAGGCGGCGGGAGGCCTCACGGGCTATCAGTTCGCCTGCGCGGGTGATTTTGAAGGCGGTTGCCTTGACTGCTTCGGCGATTGCTGTGATGTCCGCATCCTCGGGCATGTTAGCCAGTACAGCTCGCACGACGCCTGGCCCCGAAACACCGACGTTAACGACCGCCTCGGCTTCGCCTGAGCCATGGAAGGCCCCAGCCATAAAGGGATTGTCTTCGACGGCGTTCGCGAATACCACCAGCTTGGCACAGCCGATCGAGTTCTGGTCGGCAGTCGCGTGAGCGGTTGCTAGAATCGTTTCTGCCATGGTCAGCACTGCGTCCATGTTAATACCTGCGCGGGTCGAGGCTATGTTGACGCTACTGCAAACCCGCTCGGTCGCTGCCAGGGCATCGGGAATCGACGCTATCAGCTTGGCGTCTGTGACGGAGATTCCCTTCTGCACCAGAGCTGAGAATCCTCCGACAAAGTCAACGCCGACCTCGCTTGCTGCGCGGTCAAGTGCAATGGCTACCGGTGTCAGGTCGGTTGCTTCAACCGCCGCGCAAACCTCGGCGATCGGCGTGACAGAAATGCGCTTGTTGGCAATCGGGATGCCATACTCCCGAGCCAGCTGGTCGGCTGTCGGCACCAACTGCTCAGCCGCTCTGACAAGGCGCTGATAGATTTTATCCGCAGTGCGATTTATATCTGTGTCGCTACAGTCTCTGATGGAGAGGCCGAGCGTGATGGTTCTGATATCCAGATTCTGCTGGGTTATCATCACCAGCGTTTCTGCGACTTCCTCAGGGGTTATCTGCATTGTATTCCTTTCATGTCTGCGGCTGGTCGCCGTCTGGAGCCGCTCGCTCGCTTGCCTTCTGGAGCCGCTCGCTCGCTGCCGCTGCCGCTGCCGCTACCGCCCGCCAGCGGGCACCGCCCGCCGCTCGCAAGCCACCTGCAGCTCGCTGCAGCCTACAAGCCAGTTATCACCTCAACGCCACCCATGTACGGGCGCAGGACCTCGGGCACCACAACACTGCCGTCGGCTTGCTGGTAGTTCTCGATAATCGCAGCCATTGTGCGGCCGACCGCCAGTCCACTGCCGTTCAGGGTGTGCAACAGGCGACTGCCCTTGAAGCCTTCAGCGGAGCCATCCTGGTACTTGATGTTTGCGCGTCGAGCCTGAAAATCGGTGCAGTTCGAGCAGCTCGAGATTTCACGATACATACCGAAAGAGGGTAGCCAGACCTCAAGGTCATAGGTCTTTGCAGCAGAGAAACCCAGGTCGCCAGTGCTCAGGCTGATAACCCGATATGGTAACCCCAGCAGCTGCAGGATATTCTCGGCATCCTCCACCATCAGCTCCAGCTCGTCATAGCTGCTTTCGGGGCTCGCAAACTTGACCATCTCAACCTTGTCAAACTGGTGAACGCGAATCAGTCCGCGGGTATCGCGGCCGGCACTGCCCGCTTCGCGACGGAAGCAAGGCGTGTATGCGGTGTAGTGCAGCGGCAGCTCTGCTGCGTCAAGCACCTCACCACGATGGATATTGGTCAGCATCACCTCAGCAGTGGGAATCAGGTACAAACCATCAGTGGTCATGAACTGGTCGTCCGCGAACTTGGGCAGCTGCCCAGTGCCAGTCAGTGTCTCTTCGTTGCCAAGCACCGGCGTCCACCACTCCAGATAGCCGCGCGCAGTGTGCGTCTCAAGCATGAAGTTAATCAAGGCGCGCTCCAACCGAGCACCCAGCCCGCTGAGCAGAATAAAGCGCGACCGCGCCAGCTTAACTGCCCGCTCAAAGTCAATAATGCCCAGGTCAGGACCGATGTCCCAGTGAGCTTTCGGCTCAAAGTCAAACTCCGGCGGAGTTCCCCAGCGACGAATCTCAACGTTATCGTTCTCGTCAACACCAAAGGGAACGCTATGGTCAGGCAGGTTCGGCAACGCCATCACCAGCTCGCTCAGCGCATCCTCGGTCTGGTTCAGAGTCTCTTCTAACCCAGCGATCTGCTCATTGACCAGACGCATGCTCTCACGCAAAGCCTCCACCTCACTCGCAGCATCGGGGTTGCCGGCTGCCTCACGCATCATCTCGCCGATACGCTTCGACTCGACGTTTCGCTCTGCCTGCAATGCCTCGATGCTGCCGATGGTCTGGCGCCGCGTGGCGTCCAGTGACAGAAAGGCCTGCTTGTCCCATGCATACGACCGCGAAGCCATCGCTGCATCAACGATATCTGTGTTCTCGCGAATAAATCTTGTATCCAACATGTTGGCTCTCCTGTATTCAATCGGCTAAGTTGTTTTAAGTATAATGGATTATACAGTCGACAGAAGCGATAGCCTAAGGAACCCGCATGACCGAAATCATCAACTGGTTAACCAAAACCACCCCCGGCATCGCCGTCCTGATTCTAGTTCTGATCGTCGTCTTCATCATTATCGCAGCACTCTCAGAACGCAAAACGCGCAAACTCTTTCCCGACCAAACCAAGCGCAAAAGCAAGTAGCCGACAGTCTTGATTCAAATCAAATTCATGTGGATAAAACCTCGCTGCTTTTGCAGCGGTACTTCTTCACCTGGAGCAAGGTTCGGTTTCGCTCACTGGCTTTTGGAAGCTTTTTTGTACTCGTCCTGAAAATCTTTGAACATGCTGCTGGTTCGCTTAAGTTGCCTGCCAACCGCTTTGCCGCCAGCAACGGGAAGGCTTTCTGTGCTGTCGGTGCTCACGGTGCTCGCGCTGTCGGCAGCACCCTCGCCTGCTGCAGTGCGGTCATCTGACCTGGACATGCGCTGCTTTACTCCGCCGATAGCCTGTCCAGCTTTATAGCCTAGCTTTTCAGCACCGTCACCGGTTTTGTCAATCAGATTACCTACTGCTTCGTTGGCTGACTCAGTTGTGCTTCTGACTGCACTGCCAACCACTGCAGCCTGCTTACCAGCTGCAGATGCCAGGCCACCCTCAAGATCTGGAATCACTGCCCCTGACCGCATTACCAGGCTAAGGTCAATGTATTTGTCAATAACAGTAAATGGAATCCGCCGTTGACCTACCAGAGCTTTGGCACCCAGGCTAGAACTGACCAGTAGATGATAGGCTTCCCCATTAGACGAATCATACTCGACGGCATCTATTGTGCCAACTTTATCGCCGTTAGATTCAACAACAGTCATACCCTGCAAGAGCAGGGCGGTCTCCCAGTTAAGTCCGATGCGCTGGCAGGCTTTGTCGTCCCAACTATCCTTGTCATGCCTGGCAATTACCTTGCCGTCCTCCTCATGCATGCTGTCCAAGGCAAGAAAAAGGTCAGCTCGTTTGAACATGAATAGCAGGTCTGGACGCTTTACCAAGTAGCCAGCCAGCCGAAAGTCATCTGTATAAAAAACAGGGCGCAGAATCTTTCCGATTCTGCGCGAACCGCTTTTCTTTCCTAATACGCGCGTGCCAACTAAATCAGCAGTTGAGCGTATCAGTATCCTTCTTGGTTCTATATTGCTCAAAAGTCTCTGGTTACCTAGCAAGCTGGTGCTGGCGCTGGAGGAGCATCAGCTGCCGGAGCCTCAGGTTCTACGAGCGGAATAGAAGGAAATGCTGGTACGGGTGCATCTGGAGCTGCTGAGCCTACTGCTGGAATAACCGGTGCAGGCACAGCTGGCGCAGGTGCTACAGCATCTTCAGGCTCTATAACAGCTGTGCTGTCGTCTTCTGTGTCAAAGACAATAACTACTGCTCCAGGCTCTTCGCCTTCAGCAGCTGCATTTGCCTCAGCTAGTTCAGCGCTCTCGTCTGAGAGTTCGGTTGCTCGATTCTTCAATGCACTGGCAGCACTGTCAATCTGGCTACGAGCCGCATCAACTACCGAGCTGACTTTCTCAGCGGCAATCGGAATTCTATCGTTGATAGCATCTCTTGCAGTAGCAGCATTCTTGACAACCTGATCAGCGATCAGGCTGCGAGCACTTTCGATCTTCTCACGCAGTTCATCACTCCGCTGCGTCACATTAGCATTAGGTTGAAAACCGGAAACACCTGTTTGTACGCGAGTAACACCCTTGGTGTAGAACTCAGCTCCCTTTCCCCAGTATTCATCGACTTTATCTGCTACCAGAGCACGGGTTTCTTCTCCGGAACGCGGCGCAATCAAAACACCAACGACAACACCAACAGCTCCCCCAAACAAAAACGATGTAACCTTGCCCATGTCTACCTCCATTCAAAGTGATAAGGGCTAATTCAGCTAATTTTACCCTTAATCGGCAAGTGCGTCATCCTAAACCGCCTATTCTGCTAAACCATCCTCCAACAAGCCTTTGACAGGAGAGTAAGCTGGGGAGAAACTCTCGTTATTAAGAGGCTGCCCTTTCGGACAGCCTCTTTTGTGGTTTTGTGCTTCACACTAGCTGCGAAATGCTATTTGTGGTCACTACGTTGCGGTTGGCGTTTGCTCTCCTTCGGTAGTAGTACTCCTAGATGAGAGTAGAGTAGAAACCACTCCGATAGCAAAGAGAACCGCGTAGATGATCGTTCGTTGGTTAATCATGATCATCGGATTACTCATGTCCTCAGTCAGGAAGAACAAGATGATACCAACGATAGCCAC
The DNA here is from genome assembly GCA_009781525.1 of Coriobacteriia bacterium. GTDB lineage: Bacteria > Actinomycetota > Coriobacteriia > Coriobacteriales > UBA8131 > WQXZ01. Next base: position 8,803 of record WQXZ01000060.1, read on the forward strand.
AATCACTGTTGCTGCAACCCAGAGCGTATTGTGTTTTGACCGCCTGGTAACAACCATGCGGATGATCGCTACTAAAGCCAAAAGAATACCTGCAATTGCCAGCAGCAGATTGACCAATGCCCAGGATGCTCCTGATACTGGTGTATCAGGCTTGCCAATCAACGGTGTATCTGGCTCGTCGATTTCTTCTTCGCCATCGTTTTCGATAGTTTCTTCATCTTTTTCATATTGTGCTGTAATGGTTATGTCTGACTGCGCGTTTGTAAAAGTAGTATCCCAACCAGTGAAGGTATAGCCTTCGCGAGTCGGAGCTGCAGGTGCCGTAGCATTTCCACCTGATATTACTGTCTGGGTTGAAAGCACCGTACCATCCCAGTCCACGAATGTAACTGTGTAGCTAATCTCTGCTGGTGGTTGAGGTGTGATAACAGGTTGCGCTTGATTAGCAGTCCAGTTCGCAGTTACGATCACGTTAGCTGTGGGCATGATGAAGCTAGTTGTTGCCGCATTGGTGTTGGCTAAGGCTGCTCCACCAGCGCTCACAGTCCATCCAGCAAAGGTGTAACCAGTACGCGTTCCAGCAGCGATAGTAACGCGGCTACCTGCTTCGTAGCTACCTGCACCAGAAGTGGCTGCATAGCTGCTTATGACACTTACTGTGTAGCTCACCTTGTAGCTGTCGTTGGCCGGATAGGTGTAGGTGAAGCTCACGTCCTCTGTGACCACATGGCCGTAAGGCTCGCTGTCCCAGGCACCGGCATGCTGGCCGTAGCCTGCAGATG
>WQXZ01000061.1 GCA_009781525.1 Coriobacteriia bacterium
CAAAAGCGCCTGCTTACGCAGCAAGCTGATTTTTTCACGAATCTCAGATATCTCATCTGGAGTGACCAAGCCCAGATGACGTGACTCTATCTGCGCTCCGTCTACTCTTGGCATATACCCGATTACCGGTATATCAAGTTCGCTTTCAATCATCTGTTTGTAGAAATCGTAGCTAGACTGACGCACATTGTTCAAAAGAACAGCCTTGATCATGTTGGGCTCATAGTTCAAGTAGCCGGAAATCAACGCACAGACTGAGCGCGCCATTCCGCTGGCGTTTGCCACTAGCACAGTCGGTGTCTTAGTAAGCAGAGCAAGATGATTCGATGAAGCAAAACTGGTGTTGGACTGACCATCGAAGAGCCCCATAACACCTTCGATCAAAGTGATGTCTGATTCGGTGGAGTTTTGTTGCAGAGCCTTTAGCACACCCTGCTCCCCCATCAGGAAGATATCCAGGTTGCGTGACATAACACCGGTAGCCTTGGTGTGAAACATCGGGTCAATATAATCGGGCCCACACTTGAAAGCTCGTACCTGTCTCTGCATCGCTGACAGAGCAGCTAACAATGCACAGGTAATCGTAGTCTTACCACAACCACTGCCTGTACCAGCAATCATGAACCTGGCTGTCATCGTCGTTCTCCTTCAGTAATGTCAGAGTCATCAGAATCATCTCGCACCAGAGCCTCGCCACTGATGATGTAGACAGGGTTATTAGCAACCATTATGTCGTAGCTACCAACCTTGTTGGCTCTGGACACATTCAGGCAAACTATTTCTGTCATAAGTTGATATTTCTCGAATACCTGCTGAGCCTGGGCAAGGCTTTGCAGTGTAACTGCGTTAGTGACGATGCGAATCTGTGGATTCTTGGCTATTAGCACCCCAACGATTTCATCCAGCTTATTTGAAGAGCCACCAATGAAAGCCTTGTCAGGCAAAGGCAAATCAGCCAATACCTCTGGTGCCTCGCCATGTACAACAGCGACATTGAAGGCTTTCAGCGCGGTCAAGTTCTTAAATGTCAGGTCGCAAGCCTGCCGGTTACTGTCTATTGCGTAGACCAAACCATCATCGGCCTTGCGTGCCAGCTCAATAGCAACAGATCCAGTTCCGGTTCCGATGTCATAAACAATGTCACCAGGGGTAACCCGCAGTTTATTAACAGAAACCCAGCGAACCTCTTCCTTGGTCATCGGAATATCAGCTCGCACAAAATCAGAGTCGCTTAACGCTCTGTGACTCAAAGCGTAGTCAGGATTCTCGATATATATCACCGATAAGTCATCGAAGGGCACATCAACCAATTGTTTTGCTCTGCCGGAAGTTATCTTTTCGTCAAGGTAAGAGAGTCTTTCTCCAACTGTTATTGACACCTCTCCCAAGCCAGAATCAACCAATTGCTTGCAGATTCGGTCTACGCTATTCGCCCCTCCAGTCAGTGCAAAAACTTTGTGGTTGTAGGTGACCTTCGGAACAATGAACTGATTGCGCCCATGCAAACTGGTCAGAACAGCATCGTCATAGGCAACCTTGATCTGTGCGCTGAGGTATGAAATCGCACTGATGCCAGGCACAAGTTCGACCTGATAATACTCTGACCATTGACTGACCAGATGCTTAGCCAGACTGTAGCAGCCACTGTCGCCACTGACTAAAACAACAATGGGGTTACCTGAGACACTCTCAAATCCATCGTGCTCCACAAGGCTTGCCAGCCGCTCACTGATTTCACTGATTGACATGCCTCGCAAACCAATGCTCTCGCCGATACGATCAGAAGCCAAGACGTGGTCAGCAGCTTCAATCAAGCTAGAAGCGTAAGGCGTCAGAAAAGCACTGCTACCTGGACCGAAACCAACTATAAATAACCTGCGCTTCACTGCTCATGCCCTATATCTGCCTGATACGGTCAACGACAATCTCAGCCAAACGCCGGTCAACTCCAAGCGGTTGACCAAGATCAATGTTGATTGCAGGATATTTCTCGCCGAAGCGCTTAATCATCTCTGGTATATCCTGCTTGATATGTACACCGGTAAACAAAAAGTAAGGAACGATTCTGATGTCGCTTACACCATCACGCACCAGCTCAGCAACCGTTTGCTCCAAGGTCCTGTCTGAGAGTTGCATATAAGTTGAGACTATATGAGTTTCAGGTAGCAGCTCTCGAACCATGTCAATGACTGCATCAAACGCATCTTCGGTCTCTCTTGCTCTACTGCCATGAGCAACAACCAAAACACACTCCATTATTTGCCCTCCTTCATGATTCGGCTGACTACCAGCTCAGCTCGTTCCAGCGTCTGATCGATATCATCATCAGTATGTGCAGCCGAGATAAACATCGCCTCAAACTGCGAAGGAGCCAAATATACCGACTGTTCCAACATCATCGAAAAATATTTCGCATATAACGATGTATCTGCCTGCCTGACATCGTCATAATCCTGTGCTGATTCGATCGAGAAAAAAGCACATAACAAAGACTCGATATTGGTGACATGAGCCACCAGCCCAGCCTCTCTACAAACTGTGGATAAACCCTCGGCCAACCTTCCAGCCAAACTTTTCAGCTGCAGATATACCGCGCCATCCTGCAGTAGCTCAAGCTGAGCGATGCCTGCAGCTGTAGCAATCGGGTTACCCGACAGGGTGCCAGCCTGATAGACACCACCACTGGGTGAGACCAACTGCATGATCTCTTTGCGACCACCATAGGCTCCCACCGGCATGCCGCCGCCGATTATCTTGCCATAGGTAACCAGATCTGCCGAAACATTGAAGTATTGTTGAGCCCCACCAGGTGCCAGGCGAAAACCAGTGATAACCTCGTCAAACACCAGCAGGGCACCATACTGATCGCATAGCGTGCGTAGCCCAGCAAGAAAATCAACAGTCGGAAGCACTACTCCCATGTTTGCTGCCACAGGTTCAACAATGACGCAGGCAACATCATTTTGCGCAAGGAGTTCCGAGACCTTATCCAGATTATTGAATCGGCAGACCAGGGTGTCCTGCGCTACCGCTATGGGAACACCCAGACTGTCAGGCTCAGCCATGGTCATGGCACCCGAACCTGCTTTTACCAGCATGCTGTCGGTGTGACCGTGGTAGCATCCAGCGAACTTGATGATTTTCTGGCGACCGGTGAAAGCACGAGCCAGGCGCAGTGCGCCCATTACGGCTTCAGTGCCAGAATTGACCAGGCGCACCATGTCGACGTTTGGGTTCATCGAGCAGATCAGCTCTGCCAGCCTGACCTCAGCCGCCGTTGGAGCTCCGTAGCTCAAACCCCGCTCGGCTGCTTTGACAACAGCCTCGCGAATCGCTGGGTGATTGTGACCCATAATCATCGGACCCCAGGAGCCAACATAGTCGATATAGCTGTTACCATCGATGTCGAAGACCTTTGAGCCATCAGCGCGGGCGATAAACAGTGGTTGCCCACCAACAGCCTTAAAGGCGCGAACGGGACTGTTCACTCCGCCTGGTATCAGCATCTGAGCGCGTGCGAACAGCTGTTGTGATGCGGAGGTATCGCGGTTGGACGACACAGCCGCCCGACCGCTTTGCATAGTGGCACTCATCCGATATCACCGCGCTTGATGGCTTCAGCCAACTCCAGGGCGAAATATGTGATCAGCATGCCAGCGCCAGCCCTGAAAACAGTCACAGCGCTTTCACACATGGCTTTGTATTCATCGATCAGATCCAGTTTTGCCGCAGCTTTGATCATCGCGTATTCTCCGCTGACGCTGTAGGCTGCAATCGGTATCTTGGTCGCATCTGACACGCGGGCAATGATGTCTAAGTCCGTTAAAGCAGGTTTGATAATTATCATGTCGGCGCCTTCATCGACATCTGCCAGTACTCGACGCAAAGCTTCGCGCGAATTGTGATAGTCCATCTGATAGGACTTTCTGTCGCCGAACTGGGGCGCTGATCCGGCGGCATCTCGGAAAGGTCCATAGAAGGCTGACGCATACTTGGCGGCATAGCTCATAATTGGCACCTGAATCATGCCGTATGTATCCAAGGCTGCCCGGAGTGTGGCTACGGTTCCGTCCATCATGCCTGAAGGCGCAATGATGTCAGCACCAGCTGCTGCCTGGGAAACGGCGGTCTGTGCCAGCAGGGCTAAGGTTGCATCATTATCAACGTCAGCATTGGCAATCACACCGCAGTGACCGTGCGACGTATACTCGCAAAGGCATAGATCGGTTATCAGGCAGATGTCATCCTGGAAGGCACCCTTCAGGTTGCGTAAGGATTGCTGAATCACGCCATCATCTGCATAGGCACCAGAGCCAATTTCGTCCTTACTATCCGGCAGCCCAAACAGCAGAAACGAACTGACGCCAACCTGAAGCGCTGCCTCAACCGCTTTAACAACGGTATCGGCAGAATAGCGCGTCTGCCCCTCCATTGCCGGAAGCGGCTCAACAACACCTGTGCCAGCGCGTACGAATAACGGGTAAATCAGGGCGCTACTGCTTACACGGGTTTCTCTTACCAGTTTTCTGATGGCTTCAGTGCTGCGAAGCCGTCTTGTTCTAGTTTGCATCTGCCCTTACCTCCAATACTCTCTCTATCAAGCTTGCTATGGTTGATTGCTCTGAAACTGTGACCTGCATTTCGTAGGTGCGAGCTGTCTCAGCCGTCCTGCTGCCGATGCATATTGCTTTAACTGTGGATAAGATCTGGTTTCTAACGTTATCGGTAAAAGCTCTGACTGCTGAAGAGCTGGTAAAGATCACGAAATCATACCCCGTGACATCGTCTGTCCTGGCACCAACGACAGGTACACTGCGGTAGAGCGCCAGGTCTGTGTAGTTGATACCTGTTTTACGTAGCGCATCAGGTAAATCGGGAGCACCTGATTCAGCGCGAGCTATCAGCACCTTGTCTGAGCTGCTCAATTTACTTATCAAGCCTTCAGATAAGGCAAGACTGTTGTACTCAGAGGGAATGTAGTCTGCTCGGATACCATAACGCAACAATGACTTTGCAGTCTCTGCGCCAACACAGGTGACCTTCATTTTGCCAAGCACTCTGATGTCGAATTCGGTCTGCAGCAGGGTATCGAATAAAACCTGCACACCATATTCACTGGTCAACACCAGCCAGCTGTACTGCTCTATTTCTCGCAAGGCATCGGCTAGTTGCTCCCTGGCAGCCGTCAGCGGCTTCAGCTCAGCTACCTGCATCTGTGTGACCTGAGCACCAAGATCAGCCAGCCGCGCTACCAGCCTTGACTTGCCTGACTTGACTCGCGGCACCAGTACCCTCACACCATGCAGTGGTCTATTGCTGAACCAGTCGTAGTCATCAGCAAGCAGGCAGACTTCACCAATGATAATCAACGCTGGCGAAACAACATTGTTCGCTTTGGCCAGCTCGGGCAGGCTTGACACAGTGCCGATAATCTTGCGCTGAGCAGGCAAGGTTGCATTCTCGACAATGGCTGCAGGAGTCTCTTCCCTCATACCTGCCTGAATGCAACCTTGGCTGATAGCCGGCAAAGCAGCTACTCCCATCAGAAATACCAGGGTTCCTCCCCCGTCGACCAGGGCTTTGAAGTTGATATTCGGTATCGAGTCGCTTTTTGTCTGTCCAGTAATGAAATGCACAGATGAAGCGTAGTCACGGTGAGTAACCGGAATTCCAGCAAAAGCTGGTCCAGCTATTGCAGAAGTAATACCTGGTATCACCTCGAATGCAACGCCATGCTCAACTAAAAGCTGGAGTTCTTCTCCCCCACGACCAAAAACAAACGGATCACCGCCCTTCAAACGAACAACGTTTAAGCCCTGCTGGGCTTTTTCGAGCAGAAGTTGGTTGATCCTATCTTGGGGAATCGGGTGATTACCAGCGGTTTTGCCGACGTCGATAATCTCAGCACTTTCTGGAATCATCGCAAGAATATCTACGCCAACGAAGCGGTCATGTAAAACAACATCAGCTTCAGCCAGAGCAGCAGCGCCTGCTAAGGTCAGCAATCCTTTTCTACCTGGACCAGCACCTACAAGGGTAACCTTCATCAGGCGCCTACTCTCATCAGGAGCTCATTTGCCAGCGATTCGCCAAGATACTGAGCCTGGTCAACTTTGCCTGTTGTTTTACCGATCTCAATCTCACCGCTTGGTGCAACATACATAGCAGTCAGCAGAATTTCTTCGCTTGCGATTTGGGCAAAAACACCGACAGGTGATTCACAGCTGCTGCCCAATGCTCGCAGATACGAGCGCTCTGCCAAGGAAGCAACCTCAGACTGCCAGTCATGCACTGCAGCCAGGTATGAAACGTTATCGCCTTTTCTTGCCTGTACGGCAATGATTCCCTGCGATCCTGCTGGTACCATTTCGTCTAAGGTGAAAACCCGACTGATGCGGTCGGCGCAACCCAGCCTGATCAGTCCGGCTTGCGCCAGAATCAGAGCAGAATACTCGCCAAGGTCAAGCTTCGCTAATCGAGTCAGAACATTGCCGCGAATCGGCTTTACCTCATAATCTGGATACATCAAGTTGAACTGAATAGACCTACGCTGACTTGATGAGCCAACCGGAAGTGAGTTGTCAAACTCGGTCTGCGCGTACGGTAAAACCAATACATCAAAGGGGGCCTCGCGCTCTGTCAAAGCAACAACAGGTAGATCGTCATTGACATCGAAAGGCATATCCTTATAGCTGTGAACCGCAATATCTATTCGGTCTTCGACCAGCGCCTGTTCAAGCTCGGTGATAAAAACCCCTTTACCGCCCAGTGTATCCAGGTCTATGTCCAGGTTTCGGTCACCGGTGGTTCTGATCAATACCAGCTCAAAAATTACATCAGGGTTTGCGTGTTTTATCTTTGCCATGACAATCTCTGCCTGGGCAATCGCCAGCTCGCTCTCTCGACTTCCGACTCGTATTTTTTCCGTCATATTTATTGCCCTCCAGTATCAAGAAGCTGTCTGATTCGAATCGCTGCCTCTCTCACAGCGCTATGGTTTCTATCTTTTGACACCAAGCCAGCAATCAGAGTGTCGTTTTCAGCTATTGCCGGAAAGTAAAAGCTGCACTCCTCCTGCCTGTCAGCAATAGAAGCCAGAACCTTAAGCTGCGAAGCTTCAAGCCCAACCATCCGATTAACCTCGCGCTGATCTGTGGCGGCAATCACCAGCAAGGGTTCAACTGCCGAAACATCGCCATGTTCATATTCCCGATTGATCAGACGAACCCGCTCCTGCGCAACCAACTCCTTTATGTATTCGGTTACCTGGGGAGAAATAATCGTTACCAGAGCATTGAATCTAAGCAGACTACGGATACGCCTCTCAGCAATCGCACCGCCACCGATGACCAGAACAGGCTTGTTTGTTATCTCAATAAAAATCGGAAAGAAAGGGTTTGGCGCATTCTTCAACCCGAAACCAGCCAGTATCTGATCAAAGCTGTCTCCAGCTTCAGGCGTGGATCGGGATATCACTATCACCTGTACCCCTAAGGCCAGCGCAGCTGAGATCTTATCCTCAAAACCTCCGATATCTCCGGAGTCTTTGGTTACCAGCCAGCCAGCCTGACTGCTTTTGAGCATAGCTGTGTTGATTTCCTTGCTGAAAGGGCCTTGCATGCAGATCAGATGTGATGCCTGAAAGCCAAGGTCAAGGGTCTTCTGCAACGAGTCAAGCATTGGTAGTATGCGAACGAAACAGCGCTCAGCATAATTTATCAACTGGGTGAAAGGCTCCAGTTCTTTGCTGCCAATGGTAAGAAGAATCGACTCTGCTGAGTTTTCAAGTATTTCAACTGCGGCTTGGACAGTGTTGACATAAGTCACGCCATCGCTGACTTGACCGGCAGGGCGGAGTAGCCGGAAGTACTCGATATTAACAGCTGCTGCTGCAGCCTTGATGTTCTCAGTTACAACTGTCGCGTATGGATGGGTTGCATCGATTATCTTGTCGAAGCGCTCACTCGTGAAAAGCTCAACCATTTGTTCTTGCGAAAGACGTCCTGCAATCACAGTCAGACCCGTCTGACTGCCCACAATTGACTCTGCTAGGTCACGACCGTAATCGGTTGCAACTGAGAGTGCGACTGAGTGACCGGCTTCAGCCAACAGCTTTGCCAGTTGGTGACCTTCGCTGGTGCCTCCGAAAATGAGCAGCTTCATCTTATGCACAACATCACCTAGACCTGATACCCGCGGGCAGTAACAAGTTTGTTGTTTATAACTGATGTAAAGCTATTACCGATAATCACGGTAGTCAGCATGTCCACTGGCTCATCAGCCAGTTCGCCAAGCAGGCAGAGCTTGATAGTTGAGTCGTCGCCACGAAAAGCGTTTCTGACATATCCACAGGCGGTGTCTGCTGGTTTGTGGCGAAGCATTATTTTGCAGGCTCTGCTTAGATAATCACTTCGTGTTTTGCTTTGCGGGTTGTAAAGACAGATAACCATATCGGTTTGTGAAACAGCTTCAAGCCGGCTTTTGATGGTAGTCCAGGGAGTCAGGTGGTCGCTTAGGCTTATGACGGCAAAGTCATTGGTTAAAGGAGAGCCTAGAAGAGCAGCAGCGGCGATAGCAGCTGTGATGCCAGGTACCACGACTATCTCGATCTCAGGATATGCTTCTGCCAGTTGAAAAAGCAGCCCCGCCATGCCATAGATACCTGAGTCTCCGCTACAGACAACTGCGACAGTGTTGCCTAGTAAAGCTTCATCAATTGCTTCCTGGCAGCGCTCAACTTCTCCGCGCATGCCAGTACTGATGGTTCGCTTGCCCGCCAACAACTCGGGGATCAGTTCCATATAGCTGGTGTAGCCAACTATCACATCTGACTGCTCAATAGCAGACGCTGCCATTGGCGCCATCAAGGTTGAGTTACCTGGTCCAAGTCCGACTGCGAAAATCTTCATCATCTACCCTTTCCTACCTGCTGCTTGGCTCCACCTGGGAGTTACTTCAGCGCCATCTGCACCAATAGGAAGCAGCGCGTTTTTATTCAGAAGTCTTTTGCTTTTATTCCAGTTGGCAAAGCGTGCCAGGTTTTTCTTGATAAGAGCGTCTATCATCTCCAGGCTTTCGGGTGATAAGGTTTTAGCCTCGCTGGCTATATCGTCAACAGTCAGCAGAGTCACACCAGCCATGTCGCCAACCTGCGCCTCGACGTCGCGGGGAACAGCAAGGTCTATTACTATCTCTGGTAGCTTTGAGCAGGCTGCCAGGTCTTCGGTGCGAACCGTGAAGTGGTTGCTGGTTGTAGCGCTGACGACAATGTCAGCCTGGTTAATCACCTGATAACGGCTTGAATAGTTGATGGTGTATGCGCCAGGCGGAACCTCGACAACACCGCGACGATACTCGCGAATGGTCACAGTGACGACCGCCCCAGCCTGAACAAGCAGGGTGGCAACATGCCTGCCTACCACGCCATTGCCGATTACCACGACCCGCTTACCTTCAAGCTGCACCATCTGCTGTAGCTTCAGAATTGTCTCTTGCGAA
>WQXZ01000062.1 GCA_009781525.1 Coriobacteriia bacterium
AGCTTACTGTCATTGACAGTACCTGGGCTGATATTAGGGTTATTAGAAGGAGTTTTTTGGTTGTGAGTAATAACTTGCGAGTCGACTCGCTTACTCTACAGAGAGAGAGAGAGAGAGAGAGAGCAAATTCCGATCGAACATATGTTTCTCCTAAATGGTTACTGTAGCCTGTTCCTTATAAAGCCTGGTAAAACACGAAAGTCAGACACCTTAATGGGTGGTCAGATGTCATCTACCTGTAAAGCACACGTAAACAGTAACACAAAGACCGGTACCCAAGTCAAGTGATCGGTGGTTTTTTCCAGGAAATCGGGCATAATCGCTGGACGGTTAAGCAATCCGCAGCAGGTCAGGCCAGCGGTTCCTGGTGCATCATGTAGATCTTATCCACATGGTTAGAACTCGGTGTTTCGGGTGATTCTTACTACGTTTATCAGATTGACGGCGGCGAAAACCGATGTTGCAAAGAAGACCGAATGGTATCCGTATGGACCGCTGATTGCGGCGCCGACAATCGGGCCGAAGACCATTCCCATAGATTGGCAGCTTTGGTTGTAGGCGAAAATGCGACTGATTGACTCTTTGGGTGAGTTTCGGGTCAGGAGCGTTTGGGTGCTCGGGCGAAGTGATGCGTCTGTCACGCCTAGCAGCATGCGCAGGATTATCAACTGCCATACTGCACCGACGTAAGCCATCGGAATAAATACCACTGAGGATAAAAGCAGTCCGAACATCAACACTTTATGGGTGCCGATTCTATCACCGAGCGCACCGAGTATCGGAGCTGCGATGATGGCTGTCAAGGCCGGCGCTGAAAAGGCCAGACCGCTCCACATTTCGACATTTGAGCTGGTGCCAACTATTTCACGGACATAGAGCGACATAATCGGATTGATAGAAGACTGGGTCAGCATCAGGATGGTTGAGGTGATGAAGACGCCGACGACAACCTTGGGTTTTTCAATGGTTTGAAATACTTCACGCATCTTTTGCTGCTCACCCTTTGGCACTGGCGTGAAGTCTTCTTTAACCATGAACAGGGTCAGTAAGAAGACGATGACCAGGATACTGCCAGTGACCAGGAACGACTTCGAGTAGCCGAAGATGGTCACGACTGTGCTGCCGAACAGGGGCCCGATCAGCTGCCCGCTGACGCTGGATGTGCTTAAGGTTCCCAGTACTTTTCCTGACTCTTCGCGTGGAACCTGCACCGCCATCAGCGCTACAGCATTGCCGATATAGCCTGAGAACACCCCATAGACCAGCCTCAGCACCAGTAGCATCTGTACGCTGGTGACAAAGGAGGTTGCGATCATGATTACCGACATTCCGACTGCTGACCTGAGTAGCATCAACTTGCGGCCAGTGCGGTCAGCCAGGCGACCCCAGAAGGGTGCGGTGAGAGCCGATGTCAGGAAGGTGCCAGACATGATCATGCCAGACCAAAACGACAGCTGCTCGCGTGTGAAGTCACCCAGAGTGTCGATGAACAGAGGCATGAATGGCTGAACGATTGAGAGTCCGACTCCAGATATAAAGCATCCGAACCAGAGCACTACCAGGTTACGCTTGTAGAGAGGGGTTGCTGCGGGGGTAGCGACTGGTGCGGCTGGGAGCTCCGCGGTTGTCGCTGCATCGACAGCGGCGGTGTCGGCGGGGGTGTCGGCTGCAGCTGCATCAGCTGGTGCGGATACGTTGTTGTTTATCGGTGAAAGTATCTGTTCTTTACTTCGCTCGGTATCAGATAGATCAGTTGCTTCGACATCAGCTGGTTTTTGGCTGCTTGTATCCGAGTTTTTCTCAATCTGACACGCGTCACCTGACAGGTTGCCTGTAGGAACCATGTAAAACCTTCCTGGTTGTGTATTGAATCAACCCATTGTACTCCTAATGGTTTAGATATGTTTGACAATTATTCACACTGCATGTAGATCCCGAAAAAGTTCGTGGCACAAAAGCAGACTTTCCTGGCTCTTTTCGGCAACTTTAAGTAATTTACCGGCTATCTGCTATCATTGGGTAAGTGTTCTTGGACAAGTGGCTCTCTCTGAATGCCACTTTGACAGAGAGAAGGAGACCATGGCAGGAAGCTTTGATACCATTCAGCAAAAGCTGGCTGAGCAGATGGAAATCGACATCGATACCATTTCAGCGGATACCCATATATTCGATGACTTGGATGCAGACTCACTTGATGCTGTAGAGTTGATAATCGCTCTCGAAGAGGAATTCGGAATCACTATCGAAGCTGATGATGCCGAACAGCTGCAGACAGTCGGCGATGTGGCTGAGCTGGTTGACCGACTACTGGTTGCTAGCTAACGCTTCGTGCTTCGCCTTCGCCTGGCAGGTCCTGGAGCTGAACGACGGGAGCTTCGCTTCAGCGCTTCCAACACGTCCTTCTGGTCAGTTCCTTCGATTCGAGCTCTAAGCTGAACAACCTGATCGCGTAGGCGAGCTGCGTTCTCGAAATCCATTCCCTGGGCGGCAAGTGCCATCTCGTCTTCGAGCGAGCTGATAATTCGCATCACTTCATTGCGATCGAGGCCACTGAGTTCATCTGCCAAACTGTCGATACCGGCGGACTCAGACTCTTTTGCATCTTCGACATACTGCATAATGTCGTTGATTGCCTTGCGAATGGTCTGCGGCTCTATTCCGTTTTCTGTATTAAACGCCATCTGCAACTCGCGTCGGCGTTGGGTCTCTTCGATGGCAGCGCGCATTGATCCGGTAACGACATCGGCATACATGATCACCTGCCCAGAAACATTGCGGGCAGCACGGCCAATGGTTTGAATCAGCGAGCGATGATTGCGCAGGAAACCCTCTTTGTCAGCATCAAGAATCGCCACCAGTGAGACCTCTGGCAGGTCAAGTCCTTCGCGTAGCAGGTTGATTCCCACCAGCACGTCAAACACTCCTTTGCGCAGATCGCGCAGAATCTCGACCCGCTCCAGTGTACCGATGTCGGAGTGCATGTAACGGGCATTGATGCCCTGATCAAGCAGGTAGTCGGACAGATCCTCTGCCATCTTCTTGGTCAGAGTGGTTATCAGTACGCGTTCGTTCCGCTCGGTACGCAGGCGCGACTCCTCGATAATGTCATCAACCTGACCACGCGTCGGCTTGACCACCACCTCGGGGTCAAGCAAGCCGGTCGGCCGGATAATCTGCTCAACCAGCGCCTCGGTAACCCTGCCCTCGTAGTCTCCAGGAGTCGCCGACACGTAGACGAACTGCGGCACCCGCTGCTCAAACTCATCAAACCGTAGTGGTCTGTTATCCAGCGTGCTGGGCAGCCGAAAACCATGCTCAACCAGCGTCATCTTGCGCGAGCGATCACCTTCGTGCATGCCCCGAATCTGCGGCACCGTCACATGGCTCTCGTCAACAATGCACATGAAATCATGCGGAAAATAGTCAATCAACGTGAACGGTGGCTCCCCCGCTTCACGATCGTCAAGATGTCGGGAGTAGTTCTCGATTCCGCTGGTGAAGCCCATACTCTCAAGCATCTCCAGGTCAAAGGAGGTGCGCATCTCAAGGCGTTGCGCCTCAAGCAGTTTGCCGGCAGCTCGAAACTCCAGCAGCCGATCTGCCAGCTCGTCGCGGATTGTCTCGATTGCGTGCTCGACCTTCGGACGCTCGGTCACATAGTGCGACGCCGGCCAGATCGGCATCGAATCGAATAACTGGAGTACTTCTCCAGTTAGTACGCTGACCTCGGCGATACGCTCGATTTCGTCTCCGAACAGCTCAACTCGAAGCGGATGGTCAGCATAAGGTGGAAAAATGTCTACCGCATCGCCACGCACCCGAAAGGTTCCACGCAGCAGCTCAAAGTCATTGCGGTCGTATTGAATATCAACCAGCGCCCGAATCAACTCGTCGCGATCGGTCGGTTTACGTCGATCCAGAAACACCGCCATACCTAGATAGTCTGCCGGCTTGCCCAAGCCGTAGATGCAACTGACTGAGGCAACAACTATGACATCGCGGCGCGACAATAGCGCAGCAGTCGTCGCATGACGCAGCTTCTCGACCTCCTCATTAATCGACGCGTCCTTCTCGATAAAGGTGTCCGAAGCCGGAACATAGGCTTCCGGCTGATAGTAGTCGTAGTAAGAAACAAAGTAGACAACGGCGTTATTCGGGAAGAACTCTTTGAGCTCCGCTGCAAGCTGCGCGGCAAGTGTCTTATTTGGTGCCATCACCAGTGTCGGCTTTTGCACCTGTTCGATGACCTTTGCCATCGTGTAGGTTTTCCCTGACCCAGTCACGCCTAAAAGTGTCTGGTAGCGTATGTTGCGCTTGATTCCGTCTGCTAGGGCTGCGATTGCCTGTGGTTGGTCGCCTGCAGGCTCAAATGGACTGAAGACCTTCAGCTCGGTTTCGCGTAGAGTAAAGTCACGTGGTAGCATCTCGCTGATCGCCGGACGCGCCAACGGTGCAGTAGAAGTTGGTTGAGCTGCTGCTGTGTCAGCCACGGGTTCTATCCTGCAAACTCGAGCTGGTTATACCACTCGTAAACCATCTGACGCAGGTCGTCTAAGTCACCAGAATTGTCGAAGACCGTGTCGGCGATCTTCTCCCGCTCCTGGTCACTGACCTGGCGTGCCAGGCGATTCTCTGCATCCTGACGGTCCATCCCGCGCTGCACTGCGCGCTCCAGCCGCGCTTCGGTAGCTGCACTGACAGCTATCACTTCGTCAGCCAGCGGAATCAACACCGGAGCCTCAACCAGCAGCGGAACCTGCACTACTACCAGTGTGCTCTGTTGGCTCGGGTCTACCTTACCAGTAGCGATGTAGGTCTCAAGGCGACTGATGGTTGGAGGCCAGCAGATGTCATTTAATTGCTGGGTTGCCTCCGCCGATGAAAAGGCCCGCTCAGCCAGCAGTCGGCGGTTGAGTTCTCCGTCTTCGCCGACGATGTCTTGTCCAAAGGCATCTTGAAGCTGCTGTTTTACCTCGTCTGACTCCTGCTCTTCTTTTGCTATCTGGTCAAGGTCAAGCAGGATTGCTCCCTTTTCAGCCAGAATATCTGCTACGGTTGATTTGCCTGAAGCTAGTCCACCGGTTAGGAATACTACATACATTCAACTCTCCTGTTCGCCTCTCCTTGCCTGCTGCTTGCCTTGCTTAGATAACCTGTGCCTTCTGACGCAGTGCTCGAATTCAACAGCCATCTTCACAGCTCTTGGTGCTATGCTACAATACCCAACGGTTTTATGTTGAGCGCATTTGCGCTTTTCTTGTATGCGAATATGCGCGTGAATGGTAAGCAGCCCGGGTGGCGGAATGGCAGACGCGGAGGTCTCAAAAACCTTTGTCGAGAGACGTGTGAGTTCGACTCTCACCCCGGGCACCAATATTTCATCTTCTAGCAGTTTGGCTGTTGTAGCCACCACCAGCTCAAGGAGAGCCAAAATGAAGCAGAGCACAAATAGATACTCGAAGAGCCACCTGCTTGCTACCCTATTGGCCTCGCTACTCGTAACTACGCTGTTCTTTCAGGCAGCCTGTCAGCGAAAGGCTGAAGCACCCGAAGAGCCGGCAGCAGAGGAAGTGTCTGCCGAACATGCCGCTCCTGAGAAACCTACTGACGACGATCGTCAGCCGGTGATTCAGCAGAACGACACTCCTGAACTGCCTTCCTACACCAGACCCGAGGGCACACCGATTGTTCTCTCCGACAGCGAAATGGGTCTGAGAATCACCATCGTTAACCCAGACTGGACCTACATGAAAGACCCAGGAACCGGACAGCTGTATATCGTCAACCCAGCCTTGGTGCAAAGCGGATGCCTGATCACGATAACCGCTATCTCATTCACTGTACCGCTTGACGATGCAACTGTCGCGCAGCTCTGGGATATGATGAAGCTAGGCTTTGGCTCCTTTGAGATAATCACCTATGACACCGAAGAAATCACAGTCGGTGGCACCTTCGCAGGCTATCTGATTCCGTTTGACCTCGGCCAAGACGGAGTCTACGCAAATTGCGGATTGGTGATGTTCAGCACCGGTGAAATTGTGTACATGTGCACATACACCTCTCTTCCAGAGTGCCTTGAAGAAGTGCATGACGTTTTCGATAACATGCTCGACTCGTTTGAGGTATATGAGGTACCCACCCCCTAAGAGCCGTTGCGACCACCAGACTTCCGTGCAAGCTTTGATATAACTGTGGATAAAACCTCGCTGGCGCACTGCGTAGCGTGTCTGGCTGCTTGAGCACGTGCCCAGCCGTATGGCAAAAGCAAGATTTTGTCCACATGAAGAACTGGCAAGGCTTGTGGCTATTCCGCGAGGCTGATATATATTTTCTGCAGGTTCGACTGCATGCGCTCCAGGTAGGTCAGGTTGTCTTCGTTGCTTTCCATAGTGTAGACGGTCTCGACCTTCGCGCCGACCTCCCTTGCCAGGGTTTGCGAGATGGCAGGACTTGCCATTTCTTCGGCGAAGATGGTTGTAACATTATTGGCGCGGCAGTAGTCAACCAGTGCTGCCAGCTGTTGAGCGGTCGGCTCGCCATCGGCAAAGGTGTCGGCGACACTATTCTGCTCCAAGCCAAAGTCACGACAGAGATAGGCGAAGGCGGCGTGGCCTGTGACGAAGTTTTTATTATCGAGCGTTGCGAATAGTTTTTGGTAGTCTTTGATCAGATCGGTCAGTTGATTTGAGAAGGCAGTGAAATTGTCAAAGTAATATTTTGCATTTGCATAATCAACAGTCGTCAACGCTTGAAGAATGTTTAATGCTGCTACCACTCCGCCAAAAGGGCTTAGCCAGGTGTGGGGATCAAACTGGCCACGCTCAGCAATTACAGCTGGGTCTGTGTTCATGATGGGTGTCATCTCATATGATGTTTCAACCACCACTAGCTTTGGGTTACCTGCTGCTGTGATCGCTTCGTCAACCCATGCTTCCATTCCGAATCCGTTGTAGGCGAAAAGCTGTGCTTCGCTGATTGCTACCAGATCCTGGGCTTTGGGCTCGAAGTCGTGCGGTTCCATTCCGTCAGGGATTATAGTGTAGACGGCAACCTTGTCACCGCCCACGGCCAAGACGAACTCGTAAATTGCGTTGAAGGTGACACAGACCTTGATCTTGCCTTCTGCGTCGGCAAAGGGATGGGAGTCGCGGCTGGTTCCGGTGTTGTTGCTGGAGCCGGAGCCGCCACTTGAGCCGGAGCCGCCGCTGGAGCCGGAGCCGCCGCTGGAGCCGGAGCCGCCGCTGGAGCCAGTTGGGTTGCAGGCAGCCGCTCCTATTGATAAACCAGCAGTCAATGCAATCACCAGCACCAGTCGTAGTGCGCTGGAAAGCTTCTTGGAGACTACTATTGCCAGACCTGTCGAGCCAGTGTGCTTTCTCTGAGGTAATCTAGGCATTCTCAGACAACCTTTCCTACTTGCAAATGCGTCTCATTTGCAACTATAATCTACGATAATCTTGTAGGCTTCTGGTGTCAAGTGCGAATGCGTCGCATTTGCAGCAAGCAAAAGCAACCCAGCGACTCCGATAAAGCAGGTATAGAGTGATTAAGGCAGAAAATCTCTATTTTTCGTACACAGGTTCCCCGCCCTACCTGCTGGCTGGAATCGACTTTGTCATCCAAGACGGTGAGTATCTATCGATAGTCGGTGACAACGGTAGTGGTAAAAGCACTTTGCTGCGCTTGATTTTGAAGTTCATTCGTCCGTTAAGTGGAGTTATTACCTGTGATGCAACCAGAATCGGATATGTTCCTCAACGTAAGGACTTCGCCAACACCGACTTCCCTATCACAGTCTATGAAGCCCTCAACTCTTATCGAAGCATACTTAAGCTGAAAGACAGTGCTGTTATTTCTAATACACTCGAGTTGGTTGGCATGGCTGACTATGCAAATGCTCTGATGGGAACGCTATCTGGCGGACAAAGTCAACGTGTTTTTATTGCCCGCGCACTGCTTGGGCAACCTGATCTGCTTCTGTTGGACGAACCATCTACAGGTATGGATCAGCACAGCCAGCAGGATGTCTACCACTTGCTTCGAACATTAAACGAGCAGCATGGAGTCACTATTATCTCTGTTGAGCACAATCTGAATGCAGCAATATCGAACTCAACCTTGATTTACCACCTAAAAGATGGCCAAGGGCACCTCTGTACGCCGCAGCAATATATTGACGAGTATCTTACCGATAGGATGAGCGCACATGCACATGCTTAAGTACGCCTTCATGCAGAATGCCTTATTCGTATCGGTCTGCATATCGATACTCTGTCCCTGCATCGGCATCTTTCTGGTGCTCAGGCGAAACTCGATGATAAGTGATACTTTGTCGCATGCGTCTCTTGCTGGAGTTACAATCGGCTTGCTTGCCAAGCAAAACCCGATTCTGGGAGCCTTTGTTTTTACCTCGATCTGCGGGGCATTGATCGAGTACTTGCGCTCTTACTTCAGGAAGTACACAGATCTTATCCTCACAATTGTTCTTTCACTCAGCGTTGGAACAGCGATTACCATCATCAGCTCAGGCAAGTTGCGTGCCAGTGCAGACGCTTTTATGTTTGGTAGCATTCTGACTGTGACTGGATTCGATATGGTAATGGTGCTGGCTCTGACTGTGGCTTCGGTATTGGCACTTGTGTTGCTTTATCACCAGATGGTCTACATCTCATATGATGAAGAAGCGGCACGAATCGCGGGAGTGAAGGTTGGGCTGATCAATTATGTGTTTTCGATTCTGGTTGCTTCAGCAATCTCTGCCTCGATTCGCATAGTCGGGGTGCTGGTGCTGGGCTCGATGATAGCCTTGCCGGTCGCTACTGCCCTGCAGTTTGAAAAAGGGTTTCGATCCACCTTGGTGCTGTCGATTGTCTTCAGTTTCGTTGACATAATGGTGGGGCTTTTTGCCTCGTACTATCTTAATGTCGCGCCAGGTGGATTCACCGCTTTGGTTTCTGTTGCTGTACTTTTTTTGGTAATGGCTTCGTTGCGAGTTACTGCGCGATTGCGCAATGGTGCTGGAGTCAATGCTTGAACAGCATGGGTTTGACCGGTTAAGTGAGGTAGGCAGGATGAGTCAAGCGTATAACCACAGGCATCACGAGGGTGAGAGCCATAGGCAGATAGCAAGCACCTGGCCGGCGGGAGTAAAAAGAACCAAGCAGCGTGTTAGTGTTATGTCGATTCTTGAAGAGACCGATCATCCGCTAAGTGCG
>WQXZ01000063.1 GCA_009781525.1 Coriobacteriia bacterium
GCGAATGGGTCTAATCAGGTAGCACAAGATAGTGCTGCGACTGATACCATTTTATTCAACTTCATTGGTAGTAATGAATAAAAGGTCTGCTCCAAGATTGACTCGCAAGGCAAGGGGATATCATGTCTCAAGAATATGTAGCCAGTGTTATCGAATCACGCAAGGCACTCAAAAAAGCTCGGCTTGATTATTCGAGATCAATCAGTCGTGCGAAGTACGATCATAACAGGATTATTACAGCAGCACGCAAAGCCGTGAATGAAGACCAGAAGGCTTTAGATGAATACGGCAGAGAATGGCTCAAACCACTGGCGACTCAAAATGGTGTCAGCCTCTACAATGACCATGTCACTCACGGAAAAAGCACCATCTATTTCCTGGACTCACCAGTAACTGGCAGTATCGAAATATCAGGAAACGAATATGATACCTGCAAACTGTTCTTCACGATTTCAGGCCCTGGTGGGCAGATCTGTACAACTGGTGACCCCGATAAAGAAGCGTCCATACGCAATTTTCTCACTCAGGTAGCGTACACATCGAATTCCTATGAAAGTAAACTTGATGGCCATCTTGCTGAGCTTGTTAGACTTAACAACATACTGATAACGAGCAAGCTCATACTGCAAGCTGCTGAGGCTGATAACAATGCGATCGCATTTGCTGAAGAAGACACAGGTGCTGTAGTTTCTGCTGAAGCGGTCTACCACAATCTGCTCTATACAGCCAGCCAGAGTGAACTCGATGCCTTGGCACTATATGATAAGAAGGTCAAACGCAGAAACATAATCTTTGGTGCAATAGCTGCAGCCGCTGTAGTACTTGCAGCGGTCATGCTGGTGTTAATGAACTGATTGCCTCTGCATTTTGTACTGAGTGGGACAGGAGGGACGGGGCTATGGGACAATGGGTGGGACAGAGGGGACGGGGCGTTTTGTCCCACTTTATCAAGATGGCTGTACCAAGCAGTCAGGTTCTCACTGGGAAAAGTGGGACAAAACGCCCCGTCCCCTCTGTCCCACCCATTGTCCCATAGCCCCGTCCCCCTTGTCCCATTGTCCACTGAAACTCCCCGTCCCTCCTGTCCCACTCCTATTACTCGTAGCGTCTGGTAGCTACTCCAGCTTCATCCAACATCTCCTGTGTCAGTTCATCTGGATACTCTGATTCAAAAACGATTTCGACGATACCGGCATTGATCAGGCTTTTCGCGCACATAATGCATGGTTGGGTGGTTGTGTAGCAGGTCGCTCCCTGGATGCTGATACCATAGTGAGCTGCCTGCAGTATCGCGTTCTCTTCAGCGTGGACGCCTCGACAAAGCTCTTGGTTTTCTCCCGATGGTATTCCTCGTTCGGTTCTGAGACAGCCGCGAGACAGGCAATGCTCCACTCCTCTGGGCACTCCGTTATAACCAGTCGTCAGAATGCGGCGATCCTTGACGATCACTGCTCCAACCGCTCGGCGGGTGCAGGTGGTGCGCCTGGCAACCAGGTGGCTGATCTGCATAAAGTATTCGTCCCAGCTGGGGCGATTGTCTGCGCTGATCGCAGGTGTTGCGTCTGGCGTTGCGTCCATTTTGATTTTCTCTTTAAACAAGTTCGGGGTACAGCAGGTGCTGCGCCAGCATCTCAGTTACCCTGGCTCTTACAGCTGCCAGTGTATCTGCATCGTCTTTGGCAAACAAGGTCTGCGCTATCAGACTGCCGATCTCGCGTGCGTCTTCATCGTCGAACCCGCGGGTGGTCATAGCAGCGGTTCCAACTCTGATACCACTGGTTTCAAGAGCCGGACGTGTCTCGTTGGGAATCACATTCTTGTTAACGGTTATGCCAACCTGCTCAAGCAGTACCTCTGCTTCAGAGCCAGGCATGCCTGTGGCGGTCAGGTCGACCAGTGCGAGATGATTGTCGGTTCCACCGGTCACCAAGCGTAAACCGCCTTCGGTCAAGCCTTCTGCCATCGCCTGCATATTCTTGATGATCTGCCCCGCATACGCCTTGAACGAGGGTTGCATAGCTTCGCCGAATGCAACTGCTTTTCCAGCGATAACGTGCTGCAGCGGTCCACCTTGAGCACCTGGGAAGATAGCCTTATCGATTGATGTTGCGATCTCTTCGTTGTTGGTCATGATAAAACCACCACGCGGACCACGCAAAGTTTTGTGGGAGGTTGACGTCACCACGTCTGCCCAAGGCACGGGTGAAGGATGGTATCCGGTAGCCACCAGCCCTGCAGTGTGTGCGATATCAGCCATCAGATAGGCACCGACCTCTTTGGCCACCGCGGCAAACCGTTCGAAATCAATGATGCGGGGATAAGCACTGGCGCCAGCGATAATCATTTTCGGCTTACACTCTTTGGCGATGCGCAAGACCTCGTCCATGTCGATGCGCTCGGTCTCCGTATCGACTGCATATGAATAGACCTTATACAGCTTGCCAGAATAGTTAGCCGGTGAACCATGCGAAAGATGGCCACCATGCGCCAGGCTCATGCCTAAGATGGTGTCGCCAGGCTCAAGCAGTGCAAATGAAACTGCCATGTTTGCCGATACTCCACTGTGTGGTTGTACATTGGCGAAAGCAGTGCCGAAAAGCTCCTTTACGCGGTCAATTGCCAGCTGCTCGACTTCATCGACAACGTGGCAACCACCGTAGTAACGCTTGCCTGGGTAGCCTTCAGAGTACTTGTTGGTTAGTACGCTGCCAACAGCTTCCATTACTGCAGCTGAAGTGAAATTCTCAGAAGCAATCAGTTCAATCTGGGTGCGCTCGCGATTCAGCTCTTTTTGAATCAGTTGAGCTACAAGCGGGTCACGTTCTGATAGTTGTGTTAGTGACATCGGTAGCCTTTCAGGTCAAGACGACAAGGTATGAGGTGATATTTTACACTAGATTATCAAGTAGATTGTAAACACACGCAGTGAATATAAGTGATTATAAAATGGTTAACGAACTCCGCTTCCTACGGAAAAAACGAGTTCAGCAGCTCAGCCAGCACATCGTCGACTTCCTGCTTGTGCTCAGGGTCTGCAGTCACAGTGCAGATATAGAAAAACCCCTCCGCACTCCAGTACATGATGTAGTAATGCGAGATGCCCTCATTTTCTGCAATCGTGCAGTGATAGACATGCCCCGTGTAGCCTGACCCAACAACGATCTCGCATTTCTCATCTATCTCCATGTCATATTCACGGGTCATTATTAAGCTGGTGTACTGCCAGTAGTCTTCAGCCATAACCTCAAAGTCAGCCTCCATTGCACGACTGGACATCGAGATCATATTCACCCTTGTCGGATCATCGCTAAGGTAAAAATAAACCTGACCGGTCTCTCTGTCCTTATAAATCGACCAGTCTTGATTGGTAAGCATTACATTCAGGCGAACCGCCGGATCTGAGTACAGCCTCGCGTCCGGATTACCACCAGACTCCATAGCTGAACTAGCATCGGATTTTTCCTTGGTCGTGCCTTCGCCCTCTTGCGCCAACACACCCTGTGACTCTTCTGTTTTCTCCTCAGGATCCGTTGAACTCGCCTGCGGTTTGCACCCTGTCAAGCATAAAACAAGAATCAACAGTATCGATAATACCGCCTGCCTGTGCGTTTTCATCTCAGCCTCCCCTACCGACACTTCACTGTTCCAGCGCTGTGATCTTATCCACCCTATCCGCATGACGGTCACCCAAGGGTTGCGTTCCAAGAAATGTGGATAAGATCTCTTTATTTGTGTTCAGATCTACGAATCTGGCTGACAGCGCGGCGATATTGGCTGCATTGTGCTCTCGTGCCAAGGTTGCGAATTCGACCGAAGTCAGGTTTGCGGCTCTGACTCCTTTTATCTTGTTTGCAGCGATTGACATACCGATACCAGTGCCACAGAGCAGGATTCCCAGTGTGGCTTGCTCGGTGCTGACAGCTTCAGCCACCAGTTGTGCATAGTCTGGATAGTCAACGCGATTGTCGTCAAAGGGGCCGAAGTCATTGACCTCGTAGTCAAGCTGATTCAGCCACTCAATCAGTTGTTCTTTTTGCTCAAAGCCAGCATGGTCAGAGGCGATTGCTAGTTTTGGGTTGGGCATTTTTTCTCCTATGTAATCGATCGGGCTCTCTGTGGTAGAGCTGTGCTTGCAGATTACTCAACTGGCTGGAAGATTTTTTCCAGGTCGTCTATCAGATCCAGCAGTCCCTGGCGGAGTACTACCGGCTTGTCTCCCAGGCATGAAATGATAGTCGAAGGTGTTGCGTCGCGGGTCGAAGCCTCGTCTGGGTCTGATAGGATGCCTGCTACCTGCTCGGCTATTTGCATGTCGATGTCGATATATCTTGCTACCGGAGGTTGGCCGGAGATGTTTGCACTGGTTGTTGCCAGCGGAGCATCGAGCTCTGCGATGAGACCTAGAACCAACGGGTGGTCTGGCATGCGTAAGGCCAGCGAACCGTCATCTGCCAGAAACTGAGGCGGGGCTTGCGCCGATGCCTTGCCTACCAGAGTCAGAGCTCCTGGCCAGTAGCGTCTTGCCAATTGCATCGCCCAGTCTGGCAGGTCGTCTGTATAGTAGCGCAGGTCGTCAAGCGAGCTGATAAGCCACGGAATCGACTTCTCTGGTGGCCTCTGTTTGATTGTAAACAGTATCTCCGGGTCAGACTGGGTGTGAACCATTATCGCCAGGCCATAGACAGTATCGGTCGGAACGACCACCGCCTCCCCTGCTTTTAAAAGCTCTGCTATCTGACGGAGGTCTGCTAGCTTGTCAGTAATCAGCGTGTTTGATGTCACTGCTTCATCAGCTCCTCAAGACCTTTAAGGTCTGTTGGGCTCAGTCTTCCCAAGGCGCCCATGTCTACGCTGGCTGCGCGAGTGTTATTGCGCTTCTTCTTGTTTTTGCCTTTACTTTTTTTGGTCGGTCTCTTACTTGAGGTTGTAACGGTTTCAGTCATACCCATGCGCTTGATCATCTTGCGTGTCTCATCATATGATTTGATCAGCTGGTTGACCTGAGATACCTGAACACCGGCACCTTTGGCAATGCGAGCACGCCTTGATCCATTTAGTATGGCTGGCTTTGCACGCTCAGCCTTGGTCATCGAGTTGATTATCACCTCCATGCGGTCCAGAGCCTTTTCGTCGTATTGTCCAGATCCCAATGCACGATCGCCACCAGGCAGCGCCTTGACCAGAGAGGTCAGTCCGCCCATCTTTTTGACCTGCTGGTTCATCATCAGAAAGTCATCGAAAGTCAGCTCTGCTCTGGCGATACGCTCAGCCTCTTCAAGCTCGATCTCTTCATCGGCAACAGCTTGAGCCCTCTCAATCAGGCTGACGACATCGCCCATGCCAAGGATGCGTCTTGCCATTCTGTCGGGATGGAATTCGTCAAGAGAAGAGGGTTTTTCTCCCTCTGAAATGAACTTAATCGGTTTACCGGTAACTGCGCGAATGGAGAGAGCGCCACCACCGCGAGCGTCGCCGTCCATCTTAGCTATGATCACACCGTCGAAGTCGACTTGCTCGGCAAATGCGGTGGCAACGTTTACCACATCCTGGCCGGTCATGGCATCGACGACCATCAGAATCTGGTCGGGGTTCACAGCTTGCTTGATAGCTGCCGCCTCAGCCATCATCTGCTGGTCAACATGCAGGCGGCCAGCGGTGTCGATGATAACAACATTTCTTAGAGTATCGATCGCGTGCTGCACGGATTCTTTCGCGATCATTACCGGGCTTATTCCGTCACCCTTAAAGACAGGCACACCGATTTCTCCGCCTAAGGTTTGCAGCTGGTCAGCAGCAGCTGGGCGGTAGACATCGGCTGCAACCAGAAGCGGGCGATGCCCCTGGTTTTGCAGGCGATAGGCAAGTTTGGCCGCTGCTGTGGTCTTACCTGAACCCTGAAGTCCGACCAACATAATGACATTGGGAATGCGTGATGTGATTGTGAACCTGTCCTGTTCCGAGCCAAGCAGTTGGGTTAGCTGGTCAAGCACTATACGCACAACATTTTGCGCCGGAGTCAGTGACTCCAGCACCTCTGCGTCAAGAGCACGTTCTCGCACAGCATCAACGAAACTTCTGACCACCCGGAAGTTGACATCAGCCTCAAGCAGCGCAAGACGGATCTCGCGCATCGCAGCTTCAATATCGGCTTCGCTAAGCCGCCCCTTTGATCTAAGGTTGCTAAGAATGTCCTGTAATCGTTCAGCAAGGTTTTCGAACATGCCAGTATTCCTTCCGTTTTGGTCTCTGAGACATAATATCATTCTCGATGGTTCGAGCCTGGCTGGTGGGTGTGGGTGGGTGCTGCGAGTAGGTGGGGGCAGGATGCTGCGGGTGGGCAAGCACCGCGGGTGCGACGAGCTGACAGCGAGTGTCGCGGAGCGCTCGCGTCGCACGCTGCACTAGCAAGCGGGGTGTGAAGCGCCGAACCAGGCCTCGGGCAAACCTCCGGGGTCATCGCGGTGGACTCGTAGCAGTTTTTTACGGTTTAGTACAAAATCATGCGAGTATTTGGCTTCAAAAGGTAGGCAACAGGCGCTTTGAGGCACGTTTTTCCACTTTTTGAAGCTGTTACAGGGGTCAATCCTGTACTAAACCGCAATTTTCTGTTATGAAAGACTGACTCTCACCGAACTCCTCTGAACCTTTCCGCAACCCGAACTCGCCCCCGGTTGATGGGTTGATTGCCACCCAGGTTCATTTTTTCTTACTTCGCATTGATATTCCAAGTCGCTGTTGAGCTTGACCAGTATCGCATCAGTGCCGCTGACAACGGATACCTTGGGTTCTCCAGAATAATGGAGAATATCTGCAGCTATGTATACTGCTCCATCTGGAGCAACCTTGATGGAGTTTATCCATGGGTTATCATCAAGAGCCACTGTCTTGTGCAGAACGAGCTCTCTGTCATATTTCGAAATGAAACCTATACCTGCCACATACACGGATCCATCAGGTGCAATAGCCATGTCTCTTGGATCTTCGTCAAGTATCACTGAAGCCAGCTGCCCAAGAGCGGAGTCATACTTGATGGTCTCGAACCATCTGGTCCGATGACAACCTCCTGGAAACCTGAATAGTAATCGTCTTCGATCAATGTGTCATAGCTGATCAGTTCCAGCTGCTCGGCAGTGCTAAGGTCATTGAACCCTGGGTCACTTGCCCATACATAGCCTTCGGTTTCTGGCATGGGGTATGTTTCACGGGTAACATTGCTGGGTGGCTGGGTTGATGTGGTGCATCCTCCTAGGATGCATGACAGCAGCATCACTCCTGATAGGAAGACTCTTGTGTTGTTCCTCATTCGGATTGACATCGTGCCCATAACCGCTCCCTCTCCTCATGTCTGTTAGCGCCCAGTGGTATAACACCTTCAAAGCTGTCTACATTCTCTAGCAAACACCAGCTCACACTTCTGATGGATACACTTTATCAGTGAAACCTTAAAGACAGTGCCAGCTCGCTTTCACAGCGATGTTGTATCGGCATGCAAAAATACCACCGCGCGCCAGCCACAGAAATCTTTTTTCAAGAAAATCACAAATTCCTCTTGACAATAGTTAGGTACATAAGTATTTTATTAGACAGCTAATTTTTTGGTACCTAACTATTTTGACACCCGTTTATCGGGCTGATCGGTACCGGAAGCTGAACAACCTAAGGAGGCGATTACCATCGATAGCCAAAACGTATTGGATAGTCTGTTCAGACTAAATCGGCAGATGCGCAGGCAGCAAGGGCAGCCTAATCGTATGACAAACCGCAATCGGGCATCATATAGTGAAGCCAGGCTGGTACGTATACTGCAAAATGAAAGTGGGCTCAGCGCCAGGGAGCTTGCTGAGCGAATTGACATCAGACCCCCGTCTCTAACCAAGATCCTTGACAGGCTGGAGGAGCGTGGGCAGATAGAACGGGTCCGTGACAGTGAGGACTCCCGTGTGTGGCGAATCAGCCTGACCGAGCAAGGTAGATCTGAGATGCAACGACTACGTGAAGATAGCAGTGCCGAACTGTCTCAAGCAATAGAAAACAGCTTGACCAAAGATGAGCAGAATACTTTCAGTGAACTCTGCGACAAGCTAAGCGCAGCACTGAGCGAGTTAGCAAATGAAAACCAGAAAGGAACGGTGAATAGATGAGTGGAGGAAGAGGCGGTGGCGGACGCGATGGACGCGGTGGAAGGCCGCTCACCGATGCTGAGAAAGAAAATGCCCCAAAAATCACATGGCCCCTGCTGAAGCGAGCTTTCAGCTACCTACTACCCTACTGGCCAAGATTGATACTGGTTGTTGCCTGCATCCTGGTATCTTCATGGCTGTCAATAGTACCCTCGATCCTGATCGGTCGCATTATCGATGAAGGCTTCATCGGTGGTAATCTGGATATTCTGATCAGACTGGTTGCGGCATCGTTCGGTGTATTGATCTTCTCAAACCTGATCGGTGTATTCGAGAGTTGGTTGAATACCTGGATTGCTCAACACATCACCTATGACATGCGTAATAAGATGTTCGGCCATCTGCTTACCATGTCACACAGGTTTTTCAGTGCCAGCCGCCAGGGTGAGGTGATCACCCGCATGACCTCAGACATCGGCAGCGTGCAGTCGGTTATCTCAGGCACTTTGACCGGACTTATCAACAATCTGGCACTGGTAATCATCGCCGTTGTTTCAATGTACCAGCGAAATTGGATACTTGCCACGGCGGGTGTTCTTCTTGTACCATTTCTTATACTACCAACCAAGCAGGTCGGCAACAAGCGATGGGATCTGACCTATCAAGCCCAGGCTAAAAGCGACGAGATCAACCAGATTCTGTCCGAGTCGCTCAGTGTCTCTGGTCAGATGCTGGTCAAGCTCTTCACCAGAGAGACAGCAGAGTACGCCAAGTACGAAAAAGCCAATGGCGAGATGATTGCATTGAATATCAAAGAAAGCATGGCGGGGCGATGGTTCCGCGCCACTATGGGCACACTGACCAGCTCTGGCCCGCTGGTTATCTACCTGGTCGGTGGGCTGTTGATGTTTCGCTACTCGGCTGATAATCTGACGGTCGGTGACATCACCGTTATGGTGGCTCTACTGGAGCGCCTCTACCGACCGGTCAACATGCTGTTGAACATGCAGGTCGACATCATCCGCTCAATGGCAATCTTCACCCGCATCTTCGACTACTACGACATGCC
>WQXZ01000064.1 GCA_009781525.1 Coriobacteriia bacterium
CCCTTTTGAACCTTGAGGGATCTGTAGCATCCAATAGATTCTGAAAAAGATTGCCATAAAGGTTATCTTCATATTGATGGGCGGCATCCTTTATCTCTGATCGGGATGTTATAACCGTTCCATTTTCTATGTCCTCAGCCAGCTGGTCGAGCACCGAATAGAAATCGTCTTCATCGACATATTCATCGCTAATGTCAATAAGCATTGTGGCTACAAGTACCTCCTCAAAGGGAACAATGCCGCCATAGACCAAGGTTGGAGGCGCAGGTAATTGCTCGCGAATATCGTTCCGGACCATTTTGAAACCAAAGGTGTCATCTGTAGCTGCAAGGAGCACATGTTCGTCAGTGTACTTAGCAATAATAAATCGCCCGATAAACCCATAACGCCAGTCTCTAATCTCAGAGATATCATCTTGACTAAGGGAGTATGGATTCTCTTCGACGAAACGGTCGATTATCTCGCTGCTGTACCAAAGATCCTCAATACTATCTGGTAGAGAAAAAATGTCGATTTCTTCTTCGTTGATTAAGTCGAGGTTCTCTATGAACTGCATTGTTTCGTTTGCATAGACGAGCAAGCTCTTATAAAGCCTGCTGAACCGTGATGCCTGTTGAGGTGTAAGAATCACTTCACATCCTGCTTTCTATAAAGAATCGCCAAACGCGATCGATGCAATAAGCCTGGCATCATGGGCATCCTAACACTCCGACGCCCACGATGTCATTAGTTGGCTCATATTAACCGCGCCGCTACCGTGCTACACTGCGCCCGCACCAGCCTCCCGCGCCTCGCGACCAACCAGCCAGCCGCGTAGCACCGGCAAATACTACTCCTCGCCCTGGAAGGCTACGCGACTGGCTTCGTAGACAGCGTTCGCAAAATCTGGATGCATCTTCGGAGCATCGGGGTCAGCGCTCATGATAAAGAATGAGAACATCACCTTGCAGTCCTTGTATTCCTCGACCAAAGCCTCAGCAGCTGCACGCACTTCGGAGTCACTGGCTGTGTCCGGTACCAGAGGAGCAGTCAAGCCGAATATCATATTCGCGTCTTTGTACTGTTTGGCCAAAGCAGGAGCATCATAGAGATGCGGCTGAATCGCCGACCAGATATCAACCCCTGCCTCGATCATGCATGGAATCAACGTGGTGGTATCTCCACACATATGCATTTCATAAAGCATGTCGTTCGCATGAAGCCAATCGGTTATGCGCTTTATATAAGGAACCAACATCTCACTGGCAGTCTCATGGCTCATAAACGGGCCGCGCTGATGCGCCCAATCCTCAGTAACCATCACGCCGTTGATATCGCAAGCCTGCTTGACACGACTGATGTACTCGATCAAAAAGTCGGTATAAGCATCTAAGAAACGATGGGTGTGAGGTTTCAGCTCTTCATCGAACAAAGCAATGCACGCCTCACTGACATCCATCAGACACATCAGGCGCTCCCACAATCCGCAGTAGATGTTCAGCCGCTTATGCTTGTTATGATCCAAAAAGTCCCTGTTCATCTCGGCCATCTCGTCCCAATCCAAAACACTCAGATCAGGCATCGAAACGTACTCTTCCCAACGCGTGATGTCCGGAATCCTCGGATTGCCCGGACGCACAGACGATCCCGTACTACCGGTACGGTCCCAAACCAGATCAAACCAATCACTTTTAACAGCGTCAGGAAAATCCGAGAAATCCATCGCCGGCCCTCCGTCAGAAACGTTGCGGTTGGCTATGTTGTCACTCGAAATACGCGGAAAAAAGCTCGCTACATCCCCACCTGCAAACCCACTTTTCGGAAACCAGTAAGGCCTCTTGCCCTGAAGCATCAACCTGAGGTTCGCATCAGGACTGATAGGCAACTTTAGCACTGGTTCTGGCTGCACGTTCGGCATCCTCGCCGCCGAAGTTGGGCTGACCGGATAAAACTCACCGGTTGGCTCCAGCTCTTCAAGGCTGAACAATGGTCTTGACATATCACTCTCCTCTTAAGTCATTTCTGGATAAAAGATTCCCTCGGCTTCTCCCTGCCAAGCACCCAAAACCAGGAAGAATCCCCTTAGGCATCATAGTACCATTTATCGCCTATCAACAATTTAAATATGGATAAGCCCTCGCCAACCGCCTCCGCCACCAATGTCAAGTTGCATAGTCAACCTTACTCAGATATGCAGATATTGACAGATAGGCTAAATTGTCAGGTTAACTATAGCGAGATCTTATCCCCATGTATGATTATTCATATCAGCGCAGTTTATTTGGAAGTGAATGCTGATTTTATCCACAGATAAGCTATGTCTGGTGAAGAAAATCGCAAAGAGGAATGAGGAGGAGTAAATGGCTGCACAGCTATCTATCAAAGAGAACACATTAAGAATGTACAGAGGCGAGACTCCGCAGTGGATTCCGGGAATGGAAGGCCCAGCGATGGGAACGGCTGGGGCTATGTGCCGCTGCTCAGCGCTGCCGAATTTCGGAATGTCTGATTTGATGGAGTGGAAGGACATGTTCGGCGTCCCCTTTACCAGGGAGCTTGCCAGTGGCCCGATTCCGACACCAGGAGAATTCATTCTGACCGACATCACCAAGTGGCGCGATGTTATTAAACGTCCGGCGATTTTTGACGAGATCGATTGGGAGCTGACTTCGCACAGAGACCTTGCTGAGTTCAACCGTGAGAACCTGGCAAGTGGACAAGCAACTGTAAGCAACGGTTATTTTATGATTCTCACTTACTTCATGGGCTTCGATAATGCATTGATCGCTTGCATGGAGGAGCCGGAGGAGGTAAAGGATCTGCTCAGGTTCATCCTTGATCTGAATCTGGAGCTTGGCAAGAATTTCATTCATTACTACAAGCCTGATGTCTTGGGATTCGGCGACGATATCGCTCATGAGCGTGCTCCATTTGTGTCGCATGAGATGTTCAAGGATATCTTCTATCCGATCTGGGCTGAGCATTACAAGCTGATCAAAGAGGCTGACCTGATTGCCACTCATCACAATTGTGGCGCTTTCGCACCATTTGTTCCCTATATCGTAGAAATGGGAGTCGATGGATGGAATCCAGCTCAACCGACCTACAACGATCTTCCGGCAATCAAGGCTGAGTTCGGCTATCAGCTTGCCATCAACGGTGCTTTTGAGAACAACGGTCCCGCCAGCTGGCCAGAGACACCTGAAGAGGCTGTCCGTGCCGAGGTTCGTGCAACCTGTGACGCGCTGGCTCCCGGTGGTCGCTTCTCGTTCGGCGGATACATCATGGGTCTGCCGGATGATCCAGTGCGCATCGAACGCCAAGCCTGGATCCAGGATGAGTTTGACAAGATCAAGTACTCGTACTACGCCTAGGATTCACTTGTGGCTGGACGCGATTGGGTTCGCGTTTCACGCCGAATGGTACGCTGGTTTAGCTAGCTGCCAGTTGTGGATAACCGAGTGATAAGAAAACTCCCCCCTGCTGATTAATATCTCAGCTGGGGGGAGTTTAAGCGTTTTGGGTTTAAGGTGCATTTTCGTAGCTTTTGGCTAAAGGTATCAGCTGCCAGGCAAGTCCTCCTACATTGTCATTTTCTTTTCGACGGCAGTCGCTACGCGTAGAAGCAAAAGGCAACCAAACAGTATGCACAATGTCAATAGGAAGGGCAAGCGGGTATCGATTCCTGATAGCACGCCGCCGACAAAGCCAAAGGGTGCTGAGATTGCCACGCTGAGAACCTGCATTACTGAGTTGACTAAAGAACGATCCTCGTTTGAGATTGTATTGGCTACTATTGCTTCTATTCGCGGTGAAGAAATGCTTGAGCCAAGGGCAATCAGAATAGCACTGACTATTAATACGAAATAGCTCTGAGAAGCTGGTGAAAGCAGCAGTATAACTGTTGATGCAATATGTAACCCTATCCCCAGTGCGATAGGCCATCGACTGGTGAATTGGGAAAGCATCGGCGTAATGAACAGCAGAGACACAAGCATGATCAGTGAGTTTATGGTGTGAACCATAGCCATCGTTTCTGGTGGAAAGCCAAGCCTTTCTGTTACCAATACCGCAAGAAATGTACTGCGAACAATCATCTGAATTGAGTTCAAGGAGCGAATAAACACCACGATAACCAGCAGCCGATCTTTAACGATACGTTTCAGAACAGGTATGTAAGCTGCAAAAGCCTCCCATATTCGCACATCCTTCATCTCCTGCATTTTCTGCTTACCAATGGCGGTCTCGGTAACGGAAAGATGGCGGATAATATTTTGGGTCAGCATAGAAACCAAACTGAAAACCAGCATCACACGCATGGCGGGAATCAGCGTCATCCGGTTTATCAGAAAGGCGCCGACCGGAGCGAAGAACCCTCCTAAGATGCTTACGATCTGCATGAATGGGAAAAAATGCACTCGCTCATCTGGGTGACTATCTTCCAGCGCCAAGCAATTCCAACTGTTTAGTATTACTCTGAAGAATGAGTTTATGATTACGCCAGCAACAAAGAAGTAAAAATTCCTGGCAAGTGCCCAGACTAATTGTGCGCCAACCCAACCAAAGGTATCAAAAATGAAGGTGGTTCTTCTTCGTCCGAACCTGTCAGTGATATAGGCGCTGGACAAGGCAAAGAAAATGCTTATTGCCATACCGAGAGACGAGATCATACCGACTTGCGATTTGGTCAGACCCAGTTCAAGCATATAAAGCGTCATGTAGCCTATGTACATAGCATGCGGAATCGAAAAAAGCGGTTCCACAAACAGGCATACCCTGGCGTTTCCCCTGACACTTTCCGCGGCATCACGCATCACACGTATCGGATTGCGAGTGAAGTCGGACACAGATACTACTCCCTATTTATTATGAACAGTGTGTGTGCTGAGTTTATCGAGCAGACTCCTGCCCGTCAATGATTTTGTTAATGAAAGGCTGCGTTGCACTGGTGAGCGTTGGTGAGCGTTGGTGAGGATCCTGTCAACCATCGTAGTCGATAACCCGGTGTAGCCCTGCCTAGCCAACCTCTCCAGTCGCGTAATCGGCATTACCCGCTCGCGCTCCTCACCTGCCCTCACCACCTGCTAGCCTTACCTCCGCTCGCACCCGCTCGCACCACCTGCAAGACTCCGCTCCGCTCGCACCCGCTCGCACCACCTGCTAGACTCCGCTCCGCTCGCACCACCCCCCAACCCCCACCACCCCCCACCTCCCGATGGGCAGTACGGATGGCAATCAACCCTCCGCTTCGTCTGAACCGTCCGGTCCCGGTTCCCATTTCCACACACGTTCGCAGCAGAAAATTGCGGTTTAGTACATTGGTTGCATGCAATACAGTAGGAAAAAGCGTGTGAGAAGCCAAAAACTCGCATCAGTGTCCGTAATACGGTACACAATCCTGCTAAATATAGCTATATTCAAGTCGAATCATGTACTAAACCGCAATTTTCTGCTGCGAACTGCAAGCAGGCGGTTTGGCTTGGCAGGTTGGGCGGTAGCCGATTACCGCCAGGGGGTTGATTACCGGCAGCGGCGGCGGCGACGGCGACGGCGGCTGATTGCCGCCATGTGCAAAAAGAAAACGAGCCAGGGCACCCATTCTGTGCCTCTGACCCGTGACATTTACTGGTTGCGGGGACAGGATTTGAACCTATGACCTCCGGGTTATGAGCCCGACGAGCTACCAGACTGCTCTACCCCGCGATTTGCAGATGTACACCTTACTATTTCTTGATGACCACTGCAAGACTTTTTTGGATTTTCTGCACAGGAATAGCTTTGAGCTTTATTGCGAGCAGCAGGCAGTAAGCGCTGGCAGCGAAGGCTCACTTCGCAGGCTCGGTACTTTTCAACTGGATGTCATGTACAATACCTTAAAGGAAGAGAAAGGAGTCTGGTCGATGAATATCCCTAGTATACCCAAGCCAGAGATCAATCCGGTCGAATTAGAACGTATCTTCAAACTCATTACACGTATTGTGGCTATCGCTGGTCTTCCGGTTTTGGCTATTGTTTATTGGGTGTTTCACCCACCGCTGAACCTCCAGAGCGAAACCACCTGGAACTACTTTTTCGTCTGCATTCTGCTGCCCTTCTTCCTGTATTTCAAGGGGCGTGCCTTGTTGCTCAGAGCGCAGCCTAACTCACGGCCTTCTCAGCCGAAGGAGATCGATGACAAGGGTAGGCTCAGAGCCACCAGCGTAAACACCAGTGCAGCTAAGCAGGTAGAGTCGCAGGCAAAACTGTTTGATAGAATCGCTTTGATTCCAATCGGCTTCTTTGGACTTTTTATTGTTGGTGCTCTGCTCAGTGCTACTTTCTTTCCTGGTAACGCAGCGCGCTATGCTGTAATTATGTCGGTAGAGAACCGTGACTTTGCGACCGATATCCAGGAGATCAACTTCGCAGAGATCCCTGTTATCGACAGAGAGTCTGCAATCAAGCTTGGCTGGCGTGTTATGGGTGACATCCCTGAATATGTCAGTCAGTTCGAGGTCTCACCGCTCTATTCGCAGATCAGCTACCATGGCCGCCCTGTCCGGGTCAGCCCTCTTCTCTATGATGACATCTTCAAGTGGTGGAACAACAGGCAAACAGGCCTTCCTGCCTACGTACTGGTAGATTCTGCTTCACAGGATGCCCGCATCGTCCGTCTTGAAAGCAACATGCTCTACTCAGAATCAGAGCCATTGACGCGCAATATTGATCGCTATGTTCAGCTCAAGTACCCCTTCTATATCTTTGACGAGAAATCTTTTGAGATCGATGAGAATGGTGTGCCGTGGTGGGTTTGTCCGGTGCAGACCAGACGCATCGGCCTCTTCGGTGGAGTAGATATCACTAAGGTCGTATTGGTCAATGCCTCTACCGGTGAGTGCTTCGAATACACAATCGATGAGTGCCCCGAATGGGTCGACCGCGCCTATCCGGCTAACCTTCTGCTTACCCAGTTCAACTGGTATGGCGGATACCAAAAAGGTTGGCTGAACTCGCTGATCGGTCAAGAAGGCGTGGTGCAGACATCTCCCGGTCTCGACGGATCAAAGACCTCTGGATACAACTACATCGCTCAAGGCGACGATATCTGGGTTTACAGTGGAGTCACATCCGCTGCAACGGACAGCTCTATCGTCGGCTTCATGCTGATCAACATGCGAACCCACGACGCACGCTACTTCCAGATTCCTGGTGCGACCGAGGTCTCAGCCATGCGCTCAGCCGAAGGCCAGGTGCAGCACCTGCGCTACCGCTCGACCTTCCCACTGCTGGTCAATATCAACGGTCAGCCTACCTACTTCATGGCTCTTAAAGACGACTTCGATTTGGTCAAGATGTTCGCCATGATCGACATCCAACGCTACCAGAATGTCGCCGTCAGCGATACGGTAGAATCATGCCGCGAGAACTACCTGGTCTTGCTACAAAATAGCGGGGTAATCACCACACCAGCGCTCCCCGACGACCCGCCCGACACTGACGATACCAAGATGGTCACAACCGGCAGGGTGGTTCGCATTGCCACCGCAGTAATCGACGGCAACTCCCACTTCTACCTGACCCTCGAAGGAGATCCGCACATCTACGACTGCGCCCTGCCAGCGCTGATCAACGTGTTGTTAGTAGAACCTGGCGACACCGTTGAGCTGACTTTTATGGGAGCTGATGAAACCGAGGTTATTCTTGTGGAGAAAATCGAGCTGGTGGTACCGCCACCGCCTGACTGACGCAGCGACCGAACTGCATAGGCTTATAGCACCCGGATGCTCTCACACCAGAGAGCATCCGGGCGTTTCTTTCGGGCAGCGCTTGCATTTATGAGAGGCGCAGGTCTTATCCACAAATGTGATCTGAATCGGTTTGACAATTGTTTTGTGTGATAGATGCAATGCGACTTTTAAAGTGGTAGATTATGCCTATACAGATTGAGAGGGAAATCTATGCATGGGTTTCACTCTCTTTTTTGTGTACCGTAATGTTGGTTTAGATAAGAAAATGGAGAAAAAATGA
The DNA here is from genome assembly GCA_009781525.1 of Coriobacteriia bacterium. Lineage (GTDB taxonomy): Bacteria > Actinomycetota > Coriobacteriia > Coriobacteriales > UBA8131 > WQXZ01. Next base: position 7,987 of record WQXZ01000064.1, read on the forward strand.
CGCGTATGGAAGTCTTCGACAAAGGTCGAAGTCTCGAGTTAGTGGAGGATATCTATGCCTCCGTCGAGGCTCGACTCAGGGGAAGCACCAAGACCACATGCCCTGTTGAGTTCGCCAGTGGCTTTGTTAAGCTGGCTGGTGCGCAGAGCTGTGGTAAATGCTCTCCCTGTCGCATTGGCCTGACACAGTTGGCCACACTGCTAGACAATATTTTAGATGGCTATGGTTTTATTGAGGATCTTGACCTGATCGCAGAGCTGGCTGAGGGAATCTACAATTCTGCGGATTGCGCTATCGGTTACGAGGCTGCAGCTGTGGTGTTACGCTCGGTAAAGGGCTTTGCTGATGACTTTGTCTATCACATCGAGATGAATGACTGCGCTGCTGACGAGTTTGCAGCGATTCCCTGCACATCGGGTTGCCCGGCTGGTGTTGATGTTCCTGGCTATATGGCGCTGGTTGCTGAGGGACGCTACACGGACGCTGTCAGTCTGGTGCGTAAAGACAACCCCTTCTCGGTAGCATGTGGACTGATTTGTGAGCATCCCTGTGAAGCTTATTGTCGCCGCGCGCTGATGGATGATGCGATCAATATCCGTGGTATCAAGCGCTTCGCAAATGAAAACGCTGATACAGATGTGCTTCCGGCAAAGGCAGATGCCACTGGTAAGCGTGTCGCTGTGATCGGTGGCGGTCCTGCTGGACTGTCTTGCGCGTACTACTTAGCGCTTATGGGTCACTCCCCTGTCGTCTTTGAGCAGCGTAAGTTCTTGGGCGGTATGCTGCGTTATGGTATTCCTGCCTATCGCCTGCCGCGCGAGATTCTGCAAGCCGAAGTCGACTTCCTGCTCTCAGCCGGTATCGAAGTGCATACTGAATGCTCAGTTGGCAAAGATATCGCATTTGAGCAGATAAAAGACGAGTTTGACGCAGTTTATGTGGCAATCGGTGCTCATAGTGAAAACAGCCTTGACCTTGAAGGTGAGGATGCCGAAGGTGTCTACTCTGCTGTTGAACTGCTGCGTCTAATGGGCGACAACGAGGATGTCGACTTCA
>WQXZ01000065.1 GCA_009781525.1 Coriobacteriia bacterium
TCACCGCTGCAATAAATAGTAAGCCCATTATTCGTACTTACTTCACCGGAGTTGATTATCACAGTAGCATGCGCACCAGCAGAATGAATCGCGCGTCCGGTACCGGTGTTCTTAACAGAACCACCACTGACATTGAATGTTCCCCCACCTGTCAAGTAGATAATGTTGTTGTTCAAACCACTTGTACTACCGGACAGATTAGCCTTCCAGATCACAGTGACTCCCGCTTTGATATCCAAAGACAAATAGCCAGACAAAGCTGTTACGTTACCTGAGACAGTGACCGTATCTCCCGATGCAGAGCTGTTGATCGCTCCCTGGATATTGTTCTGAATAGTGCTGGCTGACTGGCTTTGCGATATCGAAACCTGCTTATCCGCCGCGTAAGCCTTTATAGGCAAGGCTACAAGCAGGCTGAGAGCCACTGCAATTGCCAAAAATGTCGAAGCTGATTTGTTTGTCTTAGGTGCATTAATCATGGTTTTCTCCCCTGTTTGTCCTTGATGACCGAATCGTTTTGCTGCAACTCTCTGCAGGCTAGTTCTTCCAGTTTTCATAGGCCTGCTCAATTGTCGAGCCGCCGAATTCGAATGTGTACCAATCGCCGCTGCCAATGACATCCGCCTTGATACGAATTGTGGTGTTCTGGATAAGATCGCTGAGGTCCAGGCAGATCGACTCGGTGCCCTCAGGACGCCCGTCGTCGAGCATGTTTGGCTCGGTCGCTGGAACGTAGATGGTCAAGACCGCTTCGAGCGTGTCAACCGCGCAGCCGTCGACGATCTTTCCGCCGGTACTAAAGCCCGAGTCGAACAAGCCGATCTCGATAGCAGGCATGCTGTCGATGTAAACGAAGCGAACAAAAAAGCCGTCGTCGGTGACCCAGAATCCTTCGATCAGCACATACATCGCATCGAAGGCTTCTTTTTGCGGAATTCCCGCCACCACGGATGCAATGTCGTTATAGTCAAAAGCGTCGCCTGCCTGCTCGTTTCTAGACTCTTTACCCGGAGTCGCGTTTCCATTCGAGTTGTTTGCGTTGCTGTTCGCACTTCCGGTGAAGAAAATCATGATTAACACGACTGCAGCTGCCACTGCTGCAATGGCAGAGATGATCGCCATAATTCTAGCTTGAACAGGTATTCTTCGATACATTGGTACTCCCTCCATTATTGTTGGCGGTATCCGGAGTGATGCTGCCGATTCGCTCTGTCACCGATGCGGCAGCCATTGACTCGCCCCCTACTGCTTGCGCGACCCGATAATATGATTGCACTACCGACAAATTATGTCTAGTCAATCGTGTATTTGTTTGTTCGCTCAATGGCTGCCGTGGCTGCATATCGGTGTGATCGTATTGATTGCCCGTGTAGTGCGAAAGCTCTGTCTTTAGCTGATCTAAAGTGGGAACTATCCACAATTTCGGTCGATTCATCTTAGGAACTCCTTTCCGTTCACAACACAGATGCACACAGCAGTAAACAGGTTTTATAATTTTTGAAGAATCCTTTAAAACCTTTGCAGACTTAAACATTATGGCTTTAGCAAATCTTGAGGTTTTTGTAGCAAACACGATTTCATTTTAAAAAACTTTCGGTGCTATACTTTTGCTTCAATCGGTTTTACCCTTGGTTTTGGCTTGAGAGGATTGCTAATTTGAAAAAACCTATGCGCAGCTTTCTCTGTATGCTTGCATACACGGTATTGCTTTATGCCTCGATATGGCTTGGCGCACTTGCCAGGTACCAGTGGCCATATACGAGCGGGTTATACGCGTTGACAAACCTGCTGGCAATCACCTGGCGGATGCCATACTGGCTGCCATTTATCGGTCTGGTAGTAATCATGCTTGTTATACTCGGAGTGCTGATCTCTACCGAAAAAGACACGCACACAGTGGCAAAAGTTGCTGGAGGAATCGCTCTGGGGATATCCACATTGATAGCTTTCTCATTCTTTTCCAGTGGAGGTATCATCATCTTCTAACAATCACAGGATTGCGATCAACTGCATAGCTCAAGCGCGTGCCGTGCAGTCTACGAGTAGGAGTAATCGGCTGCTATACTAAGTTGAGCAGTTTGGTCGAAGATCACAGAGCAAAGGTGATATGCATGAAAGATATTTTTGTTGAAGCTCAGACACTTCCGGAGGCTTACCATAAAGGCATACTGGCGCTGTTCACAGACGGTGAGTTGGCAGACTGCTCTGACTGGAACATAAAAAATCTCGAGTCATACAGTCAGCTGGAATGCCGCATGACTCTCCATATCGAAAACCCTCTTAAAGAACCTAGAATCAGCAAGCTGATCATCTGTGGACCTCGGGAGCTTGAGCAATATCGGCTGGAAGTTCTTGAGGGCATACTTGATTTTGCTGTGGATGTTGAGGTGACAAGAGATGGGAAGACAACAACGCTGGAGGACTACACCTACCATCATCGCATGACTAAGCCGATCGACCAGATAGATTTCGTGACTAACGAACTTAAAAGAAACCCAGAGATGTCATCACGTCGAGCGATAATCGGTATCCGCGACAACTATCAAGACAGTCAGATTGCTAACCCCGCTTGCTTGCAGAACATTCATTTCATGGTTCGCAATGGCAAGCTGGATGTCTGTGTGATGTTCAGATCGAACGACTTCGCGCAGGCATTTTTCATGAATGCCTTTGCACTGATCTGCCTGCAAGAGAGCGTTGCCAACAAACTCGGCTTGCCTATCGGTACCTATTCGCAGACATCTAACTCGATGCATGTCTACCAGCAGAACTTCGAGGTGTTCTATGCCTACGCAGAAAAAGTAGCAAATCTGCCGATTGAAGAGCTGACCTACGAGTACGAAGGATTCTTCAAAGAAATGATGGATGCCAGCCGCGAAGAAATACTCGCCGACTTTCAAAAGCAACGCGCAAAGTACGGCTTAGAGTAACCAAGGTTACTAAAGTACCACCTTAAACAAGAAACCATGGCAAGTCCGAATAGACTTACCATGGTTTTCTGGTCGGGTTGACAGGATTTGAACCTGCGACCCCTTGACCCCCAGTCAAGTGCGCTACCAAACTGCGCCACAACCCGACACCGTTGTGATTTGAATCAGATATTCGCGAATCGCGTGGCTACATATGATAACGATTTTGGCGAACGCGAGCAAGCAAGAAAGCATAGAAGAGCCAAAGCGACTTCCGGGGATATAGAGGGTTGTGCCAGGTCGCCCTAGGTCGTACTACGCTATCGGTTTCCCGTTTATCCTGTGCAGGCAAACCATTTTGGGCTAGTGTTTTTGCCACGTAGCAAAAAGGGGCATGAATTTATCCAAATGTGCTTTGTCATTATGCAAGAAGATGCGATGGCACCCCAGTTTGTACCTGTGAGGCGCGTTTCGGTGTGGGTGAAATGGGCGTCGGAGACTTTCCGACGCCCAAACACACGATTCGTTTTGCTTATGCTACTCGGCTTTCTCGGGAAGCGGGAACATCTCGCGAACGTGGGTTCCGGTTACCATCATGGTATTGGTGTCAGGGAAGGTTACGATATCGAAGCGGGTTGCTTTGACATCGAAGTCGATGAACACCAATGGCTCGGTCTCTGAGGTGTTCGATAGTACGTGTGCGCCTTTTTCTCCAGTGGGAAAGCAGAGCATGTCTCCAGCTTTGACTTCTTTGTCTCCATAGAAGCTGCGCAGCATGCCGGTTCCACTGACAACGTAGAAGACTTCCTCGCTCTGATCGTGAAAGTGGTATCCGAAGGCGTAATTACCAACCGGAATCTCAACAAAAGCAGCGGTAAAAGTGTCTACGTCATCGCCTGCTACGACCGGCTTGACGATGAATGTGTTGCCATCGCGCTCCCGAATCTGTCCCTCAATGTCTGCAACGTTTTTGATAATCAGGTCTTTCATGGTTAACCCTCCATTTCTATTCTTGCACCTGCTTGCTTACAGTTTACCGAATACCTGGCGGAGAGGGGGCGCACGCAGCTCGCACCCTTTAGGTTACGCTTTACAAGTGCATGTGTCATAATTTGCAGATACATACATCGCAGGGCTGCGCAGGTTAGTAATGCGGCGATTCGCCAGAGAGATATCCACACCATAACCAGCTTTGACTTTGCGTACGTTTGATCGGAGGCACCATGTCTATCTTGGATCTATACACTGAGGAAGGGTTTGCCCGGGCAAACCATATCGATGCAGAGATGTATCAGAACTTTGATGTCAAACGAGGGCTGCGAAATGCTGACGGAACAGGTGTTGTCGCAGGTGTTACCAACATCTGTAACGTGCACGGCTACGTGGTCTCTGACAACGAGGTCATTCCTGATGTCGGCCGCCTGACACTGAGGGGATACGACATTGAGGATCTGCTTTCACCCGCAGAAAGAGGAGAGCGCTACATCTTCGAAGAGCTAACCTACCTGCTGTTGACCGGCGTTCTACCTACAAGCGCCGACCTGCAGGAGTTCATCGCCGAGATCGATGCGGCTCGCGAGCTGCCGAACGGCTTTACCGCACATTATATTATGGATCCGGCAACCCCAGACATCTCCAACTGCCTGGCGCGCTCGATTCTCATGTTATACGCTGACGACCCCGATGCTGAAAGCCGCTCGGCTCAGCACGAGTTTGCCACAGCTATCTCGCTGATCTCACGCCTGCCGCGCATCGCAGTTCTGGCCTACCACGCCAAGCAGGCAGCATTCAACGGTCAGTCGATGATCATGCATCGCTTTATCCCCGGCCAGTCGACTGCTGAGACATTCCTGTCGATGCTGCGCCCAAATCGCGAGTTCACTCCCGATGAAGCCAGGATGCTCGATGTTATGCTGGCTCTGCACGCCGAGCACGGCGGCGGAAACAACTCGACCTTCGCCTGCCGAGTCGTCACTTCGGCTGACACCGATGCCTATTCTGCCTACGCTGCTGCAATCGGCTCGCTCAAAGGCCTCCGCCACGGTGGAGCCAACGCACAGGTTCTGGCTATGCAAGAAGACATCAAGGCTAACGTCAAAGACTGGGAAAACGACGATGAGCTGGCTGCCTACCTGGCTAAGATGATCAACAAGCAAGCCTTCGATGGCAGCGGCTTGATCTACGGCATGGGCCACGCGGTCTACACCCTCTCCGACCCTCGCGCCATCATCTGCCAGAAATTCGCCGAGCAACTTGCAGCAGGCACCGAATTCGAAGCCGAGTTAAAGCTTCTGCAAAGTATCGAGCGCCTGACTCCAGAGATCTTTGCCAGGGAGAAAGGCTCGGACAAAGCGCTTTGCGCCAACGTCGATATGTACTCGGGCTTTGTCTACACCATGCTGGGAATCCCAGCGGATCTGCTGACACCACTATTTGCCTGTGCGCGGATGTCAGGCTGGGCTGCTCATCGTTTCGAAGAAATCGTATCAGCGCGCCGCATCATGCGCCCGGCTTATAAAACATCAAGCCCCCAAGGCCAGTATCTGCCTATCGGACAACGCGGCTAGGTCACGCCTAACGCGAACCAGTTATCAATGCGCCGCACCAGCTTCAGTGCCTGCGGCGCGATTGGCTTCAAAGTTATCCTTTGCAATCGAAATCATCAGCTTGATGCGATTTAACTGATTGACTTCGGACGCACCTGGGTCGTAGTCAACTGCGACGATATTGCTCTGCTCATCGATGCTGCGCAAAGCCTTGATGACGCCCTTGCCAGTGACATGGTTCGGCAGGCAGGCAAAAGGCTGAGCACAAACGATATTCGGAACCCCCGCATGAATCAGCTCAACCATTTCAGCAGTCAACAACCATCCTTCGCCCATCGAGTTACATAGGGATAAGAACTCCTCGGCGTAAGCAGCAAGCTGGTAGATACTGGCTGCTGGCTCCAGGCGCTGGCTGCGCCTGAGCGCCTTATTCATGGGGCGGCGAAAAGCATTCAGTAGCGCAATCGAAGCTCGCGAACCGATTTCAGAACGCTTCTTTTTTGCCAGGGTTTTATGCTGGTAGATGCCGCCAGAGATCCCGAAAAGCAAAAACTCCGAAAGCCCAGGTACAACGGCTTCACAACCTTCAGCTTCGATCAGCCTGACAACTTCGTTATTTGCTGTCGGGTGAAATTTAACCAGAATTTCTCCCACTACTCCAACGCGTGGTTTTGAGCGGTCGTTTACTAGGGGCATTGTGTCAAATTCATGCACAATCTGTCTGACAGTATTCGTAAAGATCCTCAAGCTGATACGTCCGGCAACCTGTGCTTTACAGATGTCCATCCATTTACGAAAGAGTGCTTCGGCACTGCCGGGGTCGCGTTCATATGGGCGAGTACGATAGAGGCACTGCATCAGCAGATCGCCGTAGTAAAGCGCATAAAGGGTTCTGCGTGCCATGGGTATTGTGATATTGAAGCCAGGATTGGTTTCGCCCAGTGAATGGAAGGACATACCGATAACCGGCACATGTGCAAAGCCGGCTTCGCGCAGGGCTTTGCGAATTAAGCCGATGTAGTTGGTTGCGCGGCAGCCTCCACCGGTTTGTGAAATCAACACTGCTGTTCTATCCATATCGTATTCACCACTCATCACGGCTTCCATAATTTGACCGGTGACGATAATTGACGGGTAGCAGACATCGTTATTTGCAAACTTTAGTCCAGCCTCGACTGCCTGGAAGTCTACTGAGGGAAGCAGTTTGAGGTTGTATCCTGACCAGTCGAAGATGACGTTCAGTAGTTCAAAGTGAATCGGAGCCATCTGCGGGCAGAGTATTGTGTAGCGGTCGGTTTTCATTTGCTTGCTGAACTGTGGTTTCTCGATAGCGGTCGATGCAGCTGCTCGATGGGTTTGCACCCTGCTGCTCTGGGCAGGGGGGCTTGCGGGAGTGAGGGTTGGGGTGATTGCCACGGGAGTGGCTACAGAAGCGGGCGCAGGTGCGACGGGTGCTGCGGCGGCGGGCGCCGCAGCGTCGGGCGCGACGAGCACGGGTGACTCGACAGCGACGGTGGTCCCAGTTGCACTCAGCGAGGTCTTATCCACAGTTTGTTCTTGAAGCACCTGCTTGTTGCGCAGGGCAGCAAGCAGCGAGCGAACGCGGATGCGGGCGGCTCCGAGGTTTGAGACCTCGTCGATTTTCAGCACGGTGTACAGCTTGCCAGAGCCTTCGAGAATCTCCTGCACCTGGTCGGTGGTTATTGCGTCCAGTCCGCAGCCGAAGCTGTTCAGCTGAATCAGATCCAGGTCGTCGCGCAGGCAGCAGAGTTTTGCCGCTGCGTAGAGGCGGGAGTGGTACATCCACTGGTCAACCACGCGCAGGGGGCGCTCGGGCTTGACGATGTGCGAGATGCTGTCTTCGGTCAGAACGGCGAGGCCGTATCCGGCCAGAAGCTCAGGGATAGCGTGGTTGATTTCGATGTCAAGGTGATAGGGGCGGCCGGCAAGCACGATGCCGTGGGCGGAGTTATTCTGCATCCAGTCAAGCGCAGCCTCGCCGGCGGCGCGGACGTCTGACTTGAATAAGTCGTCCTCTGCCCAGGCGATATCGGTGGCGCGAGCTAGCTCAGCTTTGCTGGGAACGGTACCTTTTGCCTTGGGATGAGCCTGGTAGTAAGCCGCGAACTCCTCCTGTACCCGCTCGATGAAACGGGCGCGATGCTGATAGGGCAAGAAGGGATTCATGAAAGTCGGGGTGTCTGGCAAGGTCAGCTCTTCGACATTCAGCTTGATGACCTCTGGATAGCTGACCACAACTGGGCAGTTGTACTGGTTGGTAGCATCGGGATCCTCCTTGCGCTCATAGCGCAGGCAGGGCATGAAAATTATGTCGACCTCGCGCTCTGGCTTGATCAGATCCATGATGTGACCGTGCGCCAGTTTAGCAGGGTAGCAAACACTCTCAGACGGCATACTCTCGATGCCCGCCGAGTAGGTGCTCTTGGTGGTCTCCTCAGACAGGAGCACCGAGAAGCCCAGCTCGGTGAAGAAAGTGAACCAGAACGGATAGTTCTCAAACATATTCAGCACGCGCGGCAGTCCGATGGTTGGACGCGTGGCGGACTCAGGTGTCAGGGGAATGTAAGGGGCATTCGGCCTACCATCGAACAGCCGCTGTCGTTTGAAGGTAAACAGGTTCGGCAGGTCGGCGCGGGTCAGATTGTTGCCGAATCCACGCTCACAGCGGTTTCCGGTAATGAACCTGCGTGTGCGTCCGGTGTCAGGGTCTTTGCCGAAGTTGGAAACCGTCAGCAAACAGGCATTGGAACAGCGGTTGCAGCGTACAGAAGAGACCTTTGGGGATAAGCCCATAAGCGCTTCTTTACCTAAGAGTCGCGAGCGAAGTGCAGTAGGCGTGTCGAAGTCGGAGATTGTATCCACATTAATAGATACTGTTGGAGCTGCCTGTACCGGCTGAGTGGTTGTTGTGTTTTCTGGTTTTTCTGTTTGCATAGTCTTGCTTTCAATTGTTTTGTCTCGGGCAGTGTCTCAGTGGCGCTTGGGCGGTGGGCAGGCAGTGCGTGCGTCGCTCAGGCGGCGGCAATTGCGCCACCTGCTCACGCAGCGCTGCTGATGGCTTCTGCATAACGGTCTTTAGCCAGGAGGGCAGCTCCGAAAGCGCCCATCAGTCCTGCTATGTCAGGGCGAGTAGCTTCACAGCCAGAGATGATCTCAAAGGCCCGAAGTACTGCGTCGTTTAGGAAGGTTCCGCCCTGCACGATGACATGCTGTCCGACGTCGCGAGGGTCGCGGATTTTGATAACCTTGTATAGGGCGTTCTTGATAACCGAGTAGCTCAACCCGGCAGAGATGTCGCCGACAGTGGCACCTTCTTTCTGCGCCTGTTTGACTCGGGAGTTCATGAACACCGTGCAGCGACTGCCTAGGTCAACCGGATTCGCAGCGGTTAAGGCGGTTTGGGCAAAGCTAGCAATATCCATACCCATCGAGAGCGCGAAGCTTTCGATAAACGATCCGCA
>WQXZ01000066.1 GCA_009781525.1 Coriobacteriia bacterium
CCTGTGCCTGCCCAGTTGAAAAACCTAAAGCATCCGGATAGATCTGTGGAATATCCAGTCTGCCCAACCTTACATAGAAGGGGCCAGGGGTTGTTGCAGCTATACGTATCGCAGCTTCTGCTGAATGATAGTCAGCCGGAACCAGGATTCGCATGTTCGGCAGCACCCGCATTAAGGCGATGTCTTCTATCATCTGATGACTGCCACCATCCGCACCGGTAGAGATGCCAGCATGCGTCGGTGCGATTTTTACATTCAGGTTTGCATAGCAGACCGAGTTGCGAATCTGATCATAGACCCGCCCGGTGCCAAACACAGCAAACGAACCAGTGAATACCACCTTGTCGGAGTCAGCCAATGAAATGCCCGCTGCGACACCGATCATATTCTGCTCGGCAATGCCTACGTTGATATGCCGCGCCTGGTCGAACTCTGCCAGGCGGACTGTTGTAGTTGAACCAGCCAGGTCAGCATCGACTGCATAGACATCGACTCCTTCTTCGGCTAGCGCCAGTAGAGTCTCCCCGTATGCAGCGCGGGTTGCCTTTTTATCCAAGGTCGGATCAATTGATGCTAATGTCCTGTCACTCATCGTATCTCCTACTTCCTTGTTTGCTGTTTCACTGTCAGCTCATTCGTCTGCTTATTACGATTGCTGAGTGCGATTGCTTTGTGCCAGCCTATCCCACTGTGTTCAATCGGGCGTTAGCTTCGGGTCTGCCAGGTGTCTTCTGCTGTGATTTCACCAATAGCAGGTTCCAGCTCAGCTAAAGCCTGCTCGAGCTGTTCAAGGTTTAACGATTTGCCATGCCAGGCAGCCTGACCTTCCATGAAACTGATACCTTTACCTTTGACAGTGCGAGCAATAATCGCGTATGGAGCATCGCTGCAGCAACCCATAACCGTACTGAAAGCAGCAAGCAATGCAGCGATGTCGTGCCCGTTGATTTCTAAGGTCTGCCAACCAAAGGCTCTGAATTTGTCAGCTAGATCCACTGTGTCGCAGACATCCTCGATTCTACCGTCGATTTGTAATCCATTATTATCAATAATCGCAACCAGATTATCCAGCCTACGATGCGCGGCGAACATCGCTGCCTCCCAAACCTGGCCTTCCTGGCATTCGCCATCACCCAGCAGCGTATATACTTTGGGCGCAATACCAGTCTTCGCCCCCTGCACTTTGAGCGCATAAGCCAATCCAGCCGCTATTGATAGACCTTGCCCGAGTGAGCCGGTTGACATCTCTACTCCAGGTAGCTTTAACATGTCCGGATGACCCTGCAGGCGTGAGCCGAACTGGCGCAGACTGGCAAGCTCCTGCAAAGGCAGGTAGCCTTCGCGTGCCAAGGTAGCATAAAGCACCGGCGCGACGTGTCCTTTGGACAGGATAAAACGGTCTCTATCCAGCCAGTTAGTGTCATTTGGATTGTGGCGTAACACTTCGCCGGAGAAGAGTACGGTCATTATGTCTGCAGATGAAAGTGAGCCGCCTGGATGACCACTGCCAGCTGCAGTTGTCATTTTCAGGATGTCAGCACGTATCAGTGCTGCCCTTTGCTCCAAGCTCGCAATTGTCAATTGGGTCTCCTTTTCTTACTCAGCGGAACTCTGTGGTTCAAAAGAGCCTTTTGCTTTCTGACGCAAGAAGGCTATTGTGAACTGATCCAGGTCACCTTCTTTTAGTACCGCTTCAACATTACCTGTTTCTACACCACTTCTCAGGTCTTTTACCAATTGATAGGGAAATAGCACATAGTTTCTAATCTGATTACCCCAGGCTGCCTCAACCTTCGGTCCTCTTAACTGATCGAGCTCAGTCTGACGGCGTTCCTGCTCAAGCCGATACAGTCTGGCTCGCAGGATCTTCATAGCAGACTCTTTGTTCTGCAGTTGGGATTTCTCGTTTTGGCAGGTAACAACCAGACCGGTCGGTAAATGGGTGATGCGCACAGCTGAGTCAGTCGTGTTGACACTTTGCCCGCCAGGGCCACTTGATCGATAGACATCGATGCGGAGGTCTTGTGGGTTGATATTTATCTCAATTTCGTCAGGCAGTGCTGGCAGTACATCGACAGCTGCAAAGGTGGTCTGTCTGCGCCCCTTTGCATCAGTCGGCGAGATTCGCACCAGGCGGTGCACACCTTTCTCACCAGCCAACATGCCAAAGGCATTTCTACCGCTCACGGTAAATGTTGCATGGTCGAGCCCTATGCCTTCAGCTTGAGGTGCATCCAGCACATCGACCCTCCAAGTTTTCTTTGCTGCATAGCGCAGGTACATCTGAAATAGCATATCTGTCCAGTCCTGAGCTTCAAGCCCACCTTGACCGGGTGAGACAGTAATTATGCAGTCGCCAGAGTCGAATTCACCTGTGAACCAACTTGAAAGCTCCAATGAGTCGATCAGAGCTGTCAGGTCTGCCAGCGCCTGCTTGGCCTCATTTGCCATTGACTCATCACCTTCGTGAATTGCAAGTTCATTTGCGACGGCTACATCATCAAGTAGTAGCATCGCCGCATCAAAGTCAGCGATATCGGTACGGATATCAGCTGCCTGCTTTGTCAGCCGACTGGCTTTGTTCTGGTCATCCCAGAAATCTGACTGGGTAAAGCTGTCTTCAAGTGCAGCCAACTCGGTGCGCCTGGCGTCAATATGTAGATAGCCGCGCGCCTCCTCAAGACGTGCGGCAGTCTGCTCGATTTGCGTGGTGAGGTCATCCATTAAGCAGCTGCTCCGTGGCACTTCTTGTATTTCTTTCCTGACCCACAGGGGCAAGGATCGTTACGCCCGGCATTGGCATAGGGATCAGCTTTATCGCGGACAACCGTTCGGGCTTTAGCCGCTCCCGCCTGATTCGTTTGAGCATTTCTTGCAGCATTGTTACCTGCTGCGCCGGATCCAGCTACCGACTGCGGTACCTGGCTGTCAGCTCTCGCGCGCGCTTCGGCAACTGCTGATGGCATCTCGTCACCTGGCCCTGAATAGCTAACATTCTGCAGGTTGTTACTCTGTTCTTCAGTTATGACGATCTGCATTCTCAGCAAGGTACGCAGATAGTCATCATACATCGAGTCGCGTAGCTCACCGAAAGCCTGGTGAGCTTCGTTCTTATACTCTGTCAGTGGGTCGCGTTGGCCGAAAGCTCTAAGTCCGATACCAGCTTTCAGGTAGTCCATCTCTTGTAGATGGTTCATCCAGCGCGAGTCCATGATTCGGAGCATGATTTGCGATTCTAGCTGGTTAAAGGCAGCTTCGCCGATTGTGTTCTGTTTAGCCTCGAGAACTCCATTCAGATAGTCATAGAGATTCTCGGATGTCTGCTGCAGATTGTTCTTATCCACAAAAATAGTTGAATCGAAATCTTTGTCACCAGTCAGTTCGGCGAACCACTGCTTGTACTCGTCATCGTCCCAGTCTCCTGTTGCTGCAAACGATTCGACTGCCTTCTCGACGGTATCTGCGATAATCTCAGTAGCGCGGCTGTGAATCTCTTTTCCGTCAAGAATAGCGTTACGCTCGTTGTAGATCGCGTCACGCTGGCGATTCATGACGTCGTCGTATTCCAAGACATTCTTACGCGACTCGAAATGCATTGCCTCAACCTGGCGCTGTGCGCTTTCGATGGCTTTTGACACCATGCCGGAGTCGATCGGTTGATCCAGTGGCATCTCGGATCGCTCCATCAGCGAGCCGATGCGATCAAGTCGGTCGCCGCCGAACAGTCTCATCAGGTCGTCTTCAAGCGATAAGTAGAACTGTGTTGTACCGGGATCACCCTGGCGCGCTGAACGTCCACGCAACTGGTTGTCAATGCGGCGTGATTCGTGACGCTCGGTGCCGATAACCGCGAGCCCTCCTGCTAAGAGTACCTTTGACTGGCCATCAGCAGTTATCTGTTTTGCTTCTGCCAGCGCCTTATCGTAGGCATCTTGATATTCATTTTCGCTGACCGCATCGACTTCGATTCCGGTATTGATCAGTATTTCATCTGCCAGGAACTCTGGATTACCACCAAGCAGGATGTCGGTACCGCGACCGGCCATGTTGGTGGCTATTGTCACAGCTCCCACCCGTCCGGCTTGCGCGACGATATGGGCTTCGCGCTCATGAAACTTCGCGTTCAGCACCTCGTGCGGAATGCCACGTTTACCAAGCAATCTGGATAAGCGCTCTGAGCTCTCGATTGAAACCGTGCCAACCAGAGAAGGCTGTCCTGCGCGATGGCGAGCGACGATGTCATCGGCAACTGCGTTGAACTTTGCGTCAATCGTCCGATAGACCAGGTCATTTGCGTCGATTCTTACACTGGGTCTATTAGATGGGATTGCCATCACGGGAAGATTATAGATCTCGCGAAATTCAGCCTCTTCAGTCATGGCTGTACCGGTCATGCCTGAGAGCTTCCGGTAGAGACGGAAGTAGTTTTGCAAGGTGATTGTTGCCAGTGTCTGATTCTCTTCGCGGATCAGCACACGCTCTTTTGCCTCCAGTGCTTGGTGCAGACCTTCCGAGTAGCGTCGGCCTTCCATGATGCGTCCCGTGAATTCATCCACTATTTTCACTTCGCCATCGATGACTACGTAGTCGACATCGCGTTTGAATAAGAACTGAGCACGCAAAGCCTGGTTCAGGTGGTTAACCAGCTGTCCAGTGGGATCGCCGTAGAGGTCATCGATTGAGAGCAGGACTTCCATCTTGTGCAAGCCGGACTCATTTGCGTAGATTGTCCGTTTTGCTTCGTCGATCTCAAAGTCGATCTCTGGTTTCATGTTGGTAATAGCTCTGGCGAATTTGTTGTATGTGTCAGCAGCCCTGGTGCCAGCGCCGGAAATGATCAGCGGTGTTCTGGCTTCATCGATTAAGATCGAGTCGACTTCGTCAACAATGGCGTAGTGATGGCCGCGCTGCATTCGATCCTGCGCCCGCATCACCATATTGTCACGCAGATAGTCAAAGCCGAATTCGGAGTTCGTGCCATAGGTAATATCTGCTTTGTATGCACCGATTTTGGTTTCTTGATGCATGCCGTTTTGCAACAAACCTACTTCAAGGCCGAGAAATCGATGGATCCTTCCCATCCATTCGCTGTCGCGCTTTGCCAGATAGTCGTTTACGGTGACTATGTGTACTCCCTGCCCGGATAGCGCGTTTAGATAAGCGGCTAGGGTTGAGACCAATGTCTTGCCCTCGCCTGTCTTCATCTCTGCGATCAGTCCAGAATCAAGTGCGATACCACCGATCATCTGAACGTCATAGTGCCGCTGCCCGATTGAGCGGATAGCAGCTTCGCGAACGGTCGCGAAAACCTCTGGCAGAATGTCCCCGGACTTCTCGCCTGATTCTAATCGTTTACGGAAGATGTCAGTGCGCGCTTTCAGCTCACTATCCGAGAGAGCCTGTGTATCAGGCTCTAGCCGATTGATCTGATCGACGGTACTGGTGAACTGCTTTAACTGCTTGCCCTCACCTATCGTGAGAAGCTTTGATAATAGGTTAGCCACTTCAGATGCGCGTCCTTTAAGATTTAGTTTCTCAAGAGATTACATGATAACCTTTAAGCCAGCCTTGCGTGCGGCTGTTTCAAGGTCGATTCGTATTTGAAAACTGTTACCAGGCTGGCTGCTGGACGGCAGGTATCGCAACCTGGTTGTTTTATGCTGTTGCTTGTCGCCGTTATTTGCCGCTGTTGTTTAT
This sequence comes from Coriobacteriia bacterium, assembly GCA_009781525.1. Taxonomy (GTDB): domain Bacteria; phylum Actinomycetota; class Coriobacteriia; order Coriobacteriales; family UBA8131; genus WQXZ01. The sequence goes on from WQXZ01000066.1 coordinate 5,698, forward strand.
CGCCTCCCGCCTCACTGGCCTTCAGATACCAAGTTGAGATAAAGCTCCGTTGTCTGTCGCGAAGGCAGCACCCCCAGCTCTTCATCCAAAAAGCGCCGGCATTCGTGATAAGTACTCATGGCTTGCGTTCTCTGCCCACTGGCCTCTTGAACAGACATCAAGGCCCGATATGTATCCTCCCGTCGAGGGTCGATATCCAGCGCTCGCCTTGCATACCACAGAGCCATATTGTTGTTAGAACACTCGAGATGCAAGGTTGAGGCACTCAGAAGAACATCGATCAGCATGTCTCGGTACCGCTCCTGGGTTGCAACGATCTTCGGATGTATTGTGCTACCAGAAAGAACATCATTTTTATATAGCTGCTCAAGTTGATCTATTGCTGCAAAACGCTCCTCTAGGCTACCTTGGCTGAAAAAAACGATTCGTGACAGTCGGTCGAAATCAGCAACATCACTACTGACATAGCGTGGATTTATGCGGATTAAGCGTGCATCGTTGCTGAAGTATGGGCTGTCACCATCATTATCCGGAAGCGCAGCCTGCATCCTCGACCAAAGGTTATAAAACCCAGTAAGCCCTTTCTTGATTTCACGGTCAGGCCATAGCCATTCGATCATAGTATCGCGTGAGATACCTTTTCCCTGATTCAGCACCAGAAGACTGAACAGTGTTCTGACCTTGCCTTTGTGCAGGTGTGAGCGAGACAGCAGCGTGCCATCCAGTTCGATTTCAATGTCACCGAACAATCGCACATGCAAATGCGGTATCGGTAAATGTGGTACCTGCTGGTGCTCTTCGAGAAGAATCTCTGCTTTACGTTTCCGCGTTTTCGATTTGCCAGTGCTCGCTTCTGCTTCCAACCCCTTAATGATGGGCGGCTCGATAGTGTTACTTACTGATTGATGTGAGTCGATAGTCCTATCTAGCGAAACAATCTGACCCACTAGTCGAAGCAGCCTGATACTACGCGTTGGATTACCTGACTCGATCAGGTGAGCAGCAATTGCGCTGAGACGCTCAAAACAGCGAGCCTGGTCGCTCATGTTGCTGTGCTCACCTGCGCGCTTAAGGCTCAGTACCGACTCCATTAGGCTTATGTCTAAGATATCTGGAATCTCCTCTGACGTATGAAAGCTGTCGCTCAACGGATCGATCTCAAAGTTCGGGCAGATCACTGCCAGTCTCGATGGCGCTCCATCTTCAATAACAAACCCCAGGTCACGCAAGGCATTGAATGTTCCGCTGCCGCAGACTAATACCAGAGCTGCCAACCCTCTGATCTCGCTGGGTACGAATGTAACTTCATGTTTTTTCAGCATCACTGACCTCTGCTAACTGGAGTTTGGTGTCTCCTTGACCGACCGATCATTATGAAACCTAAAACACTCGCAGCTATAACGATAGCAGCAAGATAGAATCCTGTTCGATCTCCGGTTCTTGGCAGGTGATTAACCGGTCTGGAGTAGTTAGTTGAGCTCACGCCTTCGATCACTGGTCTTGGCTTGGTTTCAAGCATGAAAGGCTCGATAACCTGAGTGAAGACATCATCATAGTCCTCGTCAGTCAGAACGATATTCCTGGCTAAATGGGCTTTCACCGAACTACTGATGGTTGTCGGTGGTAGCAAACCAACCGGGCAACTAACCAGATAGGTCGCTGGTCGAAGTCCTGTCGCATTCAGTGCTGCTTCTGCATAGAAACAATCCTCCAGCTGAGGCGTCCAGTCGATAGCCTGCGGCTTTGCAGTCTTGGAGCACTGATTGGTTGAGAGGCTTGTATTCAAGTTGGTAAAGCCAACCTCAACGCTTCCGTACTCGTAGCGCAGCGCGGTGATGTACTCTCCATCCAGTAAAGGAAGATCTGAAACCGAAAGAACAATGCTCCGATTGGTTGGTACCTGAGCCTGCCAAAGCCGCCAGCCTGTTGATGGCCAGACTTGTGTTTGCGTTGGATTGTTTGGGTTATAGGGATTATTGCTTGATGCATTAGCATCAGAATAGCTTTGCGAAGAGTCAGTGTAGTTGGTCTGATACCAGATATTCATGTACCCATCACTGTCGCCCCAGGTCACAGGGGTATAGATTTCAACTACCCTGACCTGGCCTTGTGTCACATTTTCTAGCGGATCAACAACTGTGAACTCATCAACGCGGACATTGCTGGTAGAACGGAAATAAAGATCATAGTGGTAGTATTCAACGCTTGTATTGTCAATCTGCAGACTATCGTCTGGCATTGTCTTAAAAGCCGCTGAGGTCAAAGTAATGGTGTTCTTATAGACTTCTACACCGATCTTGATCAGCTCATCTTCGAAAACCTGCAGCTCCGGGGTGCTATACCTGTCAATCTTTAAAAAGCGAGGCGTTCCTCCACTTTCTTCGTAGCTCATATAGAGCTCATTTGGCCGGCTTTCGACAATCTGGTAGTAGCCGAATGAAAGCCGATCAAAGCAGACTTTGCCATCCGGATCAGTTACCAGGCTTCCGACTTCCTGCCAACCAGAATCATCAGCTGCAATCTGTGTTGTATCTGCGACGATAATTCCATTTTCAACCTTTACTGGGTACTTCAACAATGTGAATTCGGTATCACCTATCGGTTGGTGCGTATCGATATCAAGTTTCAGGACATCGATTCTGTACTCTCTGGGAATCGCGATATAAAACCCCATCCGCTGCGGTCCGCCACCATAGGCGTAGGTTGGATCGTAATTGAAAGTAGCAAAACCCCAGTAGAGGTAGTACGAACGATTATTGAAGATGATTTCATTTAGAAAGTTCATTCTGACTTCACGGGTATTGTCGCCACCAGGACACGGAGGTGTCATGCCTGGGTCTATACAGTGCACCGTGCTATTGTTAGCGAAAACAGCATCATGTTCATCATTTCCTGTCACACCATAGAGCCAGTCATTACCAGTGTAGCCGGAGACGATTGCAACTTTATTACGTGATGCAGTGAAGCCGTTTTCAGATACATCAACCCATTCAGGCCCTCGAAAACCATATAAACCGGTAATGCTGGATAACGCATAGGGTGGCGGGTCCAGTGTTACTCGTGCAAGAATCGAAGCCGGTGGATCGCTGCTCAAAGCCAGCAGATCGATCCCCCTCGTTGCTGCAAATGGCATAAGCATGGGCATAACTGGCTGATTAACATAGTAAAACAGGAGCTGATCGTCGTCGTCGA
>WQXZ01000067.1 GCA_009781525.1 Coriobacteriia bacterium
GTAGGTAAGACGAACCTCGCTCTTAACCTGATTGATCGCTGGCTTCGCCTTCATAAAAAACTCACTTTGATTGATCTTGATGTTGTGAATCCCTACTTTCGCTCTTCGGACAGTGCCGTCTGGCTTGAGGCAAGTGGAGTCAAACTGCTCGGTCCGTCATTGGCTCGCAGCACGCTGGACACACCCTCTCTCGCCCCAGGAATCGACGAATCGATACGCTCTGGCAGCCTGGACAATCCGGTACTGGTCGATGTCGGTGGCGACCCTGATGGAGCAAGGGCTCTGTCCCGCTATGCTGAAAGCATCAGAACCCAATCTTATGAGTTGATCTATATTGCCAATTTCAATCGCCCAGAGGTCGCGAACGCAGCTTCTGCCCTGGCGCTGATGCAGGCAATCGAAGCCCAATCAGGTCTGGCAGTAACCGGTATCATCAGCAATACACACCTAAAGGAATTCACATCTGTGGAGCAGATCATGTCTACCATGCCGGCGCTTCTTGAACTGTCTGAGTTGGCTGAGCTACCGGTTTTGGTGATAACCGCTCCGGAAGAACTGGCATCGGATCTGAAGCAGGCGCTTGACACATGGCTGCCAGGGCAAAGAAACAGCATCCCGGTGCTGGCCATGCAGCAAATGGTCAAGACACCGTGGGAGTAGTGCAAGCAAGCTAAGCTTGTGGTGATATGGCTCATATAACCTGGATAGAGCGTATATACAGCGCTGCTTGACCGGATCTTGCTCAAGTACCATAATCTGCTTAACCGTATTAGGAGGTGTTGTTATGCCATTCATTCACTATCGTTCTTACGCCGGAAAAGACCTCGAGACCAAGAAAAAAACTGCCGAAGCTATTGCTAAAGTCGCTGCAGAAATCTGGGGAGCACCAGAAAGTGCCTTCACAATTGTCTTTGAAGATGTTGACCGTGAAGTCTGGGAGGCTGAGGTTAAAGAAGCCATCATCGAGCCGCTGCGCGATAAGATAGTCATGGAGCAAGGCGAGATACTTTAATGAAGCTTCTGCCCAAACCGCTTCACCGAACAGTTTAGCGCTAGTACGTAAATCGCTCGGACTTCTTCACAGCATAGCCATAGGCCATGTAATGCGATGATGATTTTTTTGAGCGGCATAATAGCCTGTCCAGTTTGCTGAACAGCGCAGAATCGCTCTTCACACATCCCAGCAGACCATAGGTCTGCAGCCTTATATTGCCGAACTCAGACAGCAGAGATTCCAACTCAAAAGCGCTGGGATAATACCAGCTCCTCCCCCAGGTAACAAAATGCTTGCGCGCAAAGCGATGAAACCCAGAGCCACTGGCATTCTCGGCAAACAGTAGCAATCCTCCTGGTTTCAACACTCGATGGATCTCAGCTAGCGCGCATTCGATCGCAGAAAAGTTCAGACCCGCACCAATGCCGCCAAGAATAGACTTGAATAACACGATATCAAAGCTCTCGTCAGGCTCATCGATTGCAGTTGCGTCTACGGCACGATGTTCGATTTGCGAAAGCCTGTTGTATTTCGCATGCAATGCTATTGCTTGCTCACTGGGCCCTTCAAGATCACTGCAGACCACCGATGCTCCCCTGTCAGCAAGCCAGAGTGAGAGGCCACCGTCGCGCGCACCAAGCTCCAGCGCACGCAGACCGCGCCTATGAGCCAAAGCATCGCTCCCCAGCGAATCATCTGTTGCGGAAAACCCGTCTAAGGTCTTATCCCAAAGAAATAATGCCTGTTGCCAGGTTGCGATGTCCCACTGGAGGTATTCGACGAGTTTTTCTCTACTGTAAGCCATAGCAGCGATTCTACCATCAAATCACAATGATTCACCTCAACCGCCCCTCCTGCCACACAGAGACTATGTGGGACAGAGGAGACGGGGCAATGTGTGGGACAGAGGGTGGGACAGAGGGGACGGGGCGTTTTGTCCCACTTTGTCAAGGTTGCAGTACCAAGCTGCAAGTTGTCGCTGAAGAAAAGTGGGACAAAACGCCCCGTCCCCTCTGTCCCACCCAACGCAACCATCTGAGCAGCAGAATCACCAGCAGTGATAATCTAACACTCTGCACAGACTGGTTGCCTGACACACCAACAGCCCCACTGCAATGGCTTATCATTGGCACAAATATCAAATAGCAAACTATACATAACAACTCCAGCCCACGAAAAGGGAGGGCTCTATGCAGATAGCCATCTACGGCAAAGGGGGCATCGGCAAATCGACGATTGCTGCCAACATCTCAGCCGCTCTAGCCAGTGGCGGCAAGCGCGTGTTGCAGGTCGGATGTGACCCCAAGCACGACTCCACGCGCCTGTTGCTGGGCGGACGCTCGCCGCAAACGGTGCTCGACTACATCCGCGTCACGTCACCCGATAAGTACCGGGTCAGCGACGTTATCATGACCGGCGAATTCGGTGTGGACTGTGCCGAATCCGGCGGTCCGGAGCCTGGCATCGGCTGCGCTGGTCGCGGCATTCTAACCACCTTTGACATGCTTGAGAAGCTCGGAATTCGCAATCATGGATACGACGCGATTCTCTACGACGTGCTGGGCGACGTGGTCTGCGGTGGCTTTGCCGTGCCGATTCGCAACGAGTACGCCGACCGCGTCTACATCATCACCTCCGGCGAGTTCATGTCAATCTACGCCGCCAACAACATCCTGCGTGGACTTGCCAACTACCAGACCAATCGCGGGCGCGTCGGTGGCATCATCTTCAACGCCCGCGGTGGAGACTACGAGCAGCAGCGCGTCCAGCGCTTTGCCGATGCCGTGCAGCTGCCGATTCTGGCCACTATTCCGCGCGACGACATCTTTGCTGCCAGCGAGCGCGCCAAGCGCTGTGTAGTGGCTGAGTTCCCACAGAGCGACCTGGCTACCATGTTCCGCACGCTGGCTCAGCAAATCAGCTCCGACAGCGAGCTCTACCTTGCCCAGCCCCTGACCGATGAGCATCTGGAGCAACGCATTCTCGAAGACTCCTCCGAAACGCATAACATTAACAATAATGTGGATAAGACCTCGCCTTCTGCACCTGCCACCGCGACCGCCGCCACCACCCCTGTCACCAATCCCGCAGCAACCGTGACCCCTGCCACCGCGTCCCCCACCTCCACCACCAATCCCCTGCTCTCCAAGGCAATGGTCTATAAGGAGCCCTTGCATGGTTGCGCGTTCAGCGGTGCTTTGGGGGTAGCCATCCAGCTGACCGATTGCATCAGCATCGCCCACGGACCTGCCAGCTGTGCGCACATCGCCTTTCAGGCGATTACCTCGATTTCGCGCCGAATGCTGCTAGAGCGCGGCACTGTGATACCGATTCAGACCGCGCCGCCGATCGTCTCGACAGACATGAACGAAACCGTGATGATATTCGGCGGAGCTGAGCCGTTGCTGCAGCGAATCGAAGCCGCAAAGCAAAAGAATCCGAGGGCAATTTTCGTTATCTCAACCTGCCCGAGTGGAATCATCGGTGAAGACCTTTCCTCACTGCCAGAATTATCTGACGGCAACACCCAGGTAATCCCGATTGCCACCGATGGCAACCTGACAGGAGACAACCTGCAAGGTGTACTGATGGGATACCAACTTATCGCCGAGCAGATAATCGACCGCAGCCTGACTCCTGAATCAAAGCTGATAAACATAGTTGCTGAAAAGCCGATAGCCAACGCCACCGCAGGAAACCTGCAGTTCGCAAACGACATCTTTGACCGCCTTGGTCTGAAGCTCAACTGTCGCTTCCTCTGCGAAAGCTCCTACGATAAAGTGCGCAGCTTCAAAAAGGCAGGCTTGAACGTTTTAGCATACGCTGATTACATGGGTGAAGCCCTGAAAAGCTACCTGGAGCAAAACTACGATGCGGTGTTCATGAACAAGCCGATGCCGATAGGCTTTGCTGACAGCAGCGAGTGGGTTCGCGATCTGGCAGAATACGCCGAATGCCCTGAGGCTGCAGACGCTATCATCGCCGACTACCAGCAACTCTATCAGGCTGAGGTCGCCCGCCTGCGTCCGATTCTTGAGGGCAAAAGGCTGATGGTAGTGACCTTTAACCACAGCATAGACTGGATTTTATCCACAGCTTTAGATGTCGGCATGGAACTAAGTTTCGTGGGCATTTTGGACTATTCGCAGGATCACAGATTCAACACCTCTCACGCAGGCAGTATCAGGGAGCTGCATCCGAGTCTGGATTATTCGGCTGTTCGGCGGTCGGATGATGTCAGGCGGGTGGCTCCAGATGTGCTGCTGGGCAACTATCTGCCGCGGGAAGACATGGGCAATATCGTAAACGATACTATTCAGCTTTGTCCGGATGTCGGATTTCTTTCTGGCATCAAAATGGCTGCGCGCTGGGCAGAGATGATGCGCGCTGACCTGGGTGAAGGATGGAGGCGAGATGCAGAACTTTACAGCAAATACCGAGCCTGAGCAGGCAGTCGAGCCAGAGGCAACCGCACCAAGGTCAGTCGCACCAGGGTCAGCGGACACTCCGAGCGCCCTGGATTGCGCCCCAGGGGCAATCGCAACCGCAACAGCACCAGCCGCCCACGCCGTCACGCCAGCCGCCCACGCCTCCCCCGTTGTCTACACGGCAAGCACTGAGCCGGACAGCTTCACCGGCGCGATCTTTGCCATCGAGGGCATCGCGGATGCTGCGGTGGTGCTGAACGGTCCAACCGGATGCAAGTTCTACCACAGCGCGATATCCGACACCCAGTTTCCACGCGCGGTCGACTACGACCCGCTCTCGTTCTCTGAGCGCTGCTTTTTCGGACAGCCACGCGTGCCGGCGACCTATCTGGATGGAGACGACTACATTTTTGGATCGGCTCCGAAGCTCGAAGAGGTGCTCGAAGTGGTCGACAGCAAGGGATACAGCCTGATTGCCGTCATCAACTCGCCTGGAGCCGCGCTGATCGGTGACGACCTTGACCGCCTGCTGGGCGACTCGGTGTCATCAACCAGGCACCTGTCAATCGAAAGCACCGGATTCTCTGGCGACTACGGCTCCGGCTTTCAAACCGCCATCAACAAGGTCATCGACCTGCTTGACTTGCCCGAGACCGAGGTCAGACCTAAGTCTGTCAACCTGCTCGGTATTAACCTCGACCAAAAATACTACGACAACAACTACTACACCCTGCGCGAATTACTGGCGCTCTGCGAAATCGAGGTCATCACCGCCTTCGGTGCCACTGACACTCTGGATAAGATCACGCTTGCTCGCCAGGCGGCACTGAATGTTGTTGTATGCCCAGAGACCGGACTGGATACTGCTCGAAAACTTTATAGCGACTGGGGTACTCCCTATATTGTTGCAGAGAGTGGCCAACCGATTGGCTTTGAGGCTATTGTTGCATTTGTAACCCAGATTACTGAGGCTTTGGGTGCTGATGCCTCTGGTGCGCATGAGACCGTTGATAAAGCCAGAGCCAGAGCATATCTACAGCTCTCGCGTTATTCGTCACTGCTGGGACTTCCCAAAGGAGCCTTCTATTCGATTCGGGCAGCCGCTTCGATAGCGTACCCCCTGGCTCGCTGGCTTTCGTCGTACTTGGGCATGATTCCAGCAGCTATTGAGATTCTCTCAGGAGAAGACGGTGGCTTCAGCGAGCGCCTGCGAGCGTATATGGCATCGCTTCAGCTTGAGGATGTGCTGAGTCGACCTGTTGCCACCACACCGACCCAGGTTGTATTTGCCGATGGCGACACCATAGCCACCTGCAAGCTGATGGGCCTGCAAACCTGTGGAATCGAGATCGGTTTTCCTTCCCTCAACTACCTGGACATCACCCGCAAACAACTCTACGGCCCCGAAGGCACCCTGTTTCTACTGGAGCAGGTAATGAACGGCCTAAGATACGTGTAGACAAGCTAAGACAATGGGCAACGGGACAAGGGGTGGAACAATGGGGACGGTTTGGGACAATGGGGACGGGACAAGTGGTGGGACAATGGGGACGGGGCGTTTTGTCCCACTTTTCTTTAGCGACAACTTGCTGCTTGGTACTACAACCTTGACAAAGTGGGACAAAACGCCCCGTCCCCATTGTCCCACCACTTGTCCCGTCCCCATTGTCCCAAACCGTCCCCATTGTTCCACCCCTTGTCCCGTTGCCCTGTCCCCATTGACCTTACCCATTGTCCCTAAGCTGCGTGATTTCGTCTTCGGTTAGATGGCGCCAGTCGCCTACTGGTAGGTCGCCTAGTTCAAGCGAGCCAAAGGCAATCCGTGCAAGCTCCAGCACTGGATGGTCGATATAAGAGAACATCCGCTTGATCTGACGCTTTCGCCCTTCGGTAATCGTACACGTGACTTCTGTCTGGTAGGCAGAGAAGGTTTTATCCTCACTTAAACGGAGCTGCTCGCGGGGTGTCAGCTGCTTTGGGCGTACCTCCCCTATCTCAACCTCGGCTGGTTTTGTCATACCATCATGAAGCTCAACTCCCTGGCGCAACAGGTCGGCTGCACTCTCGCTAACCTCACCATCAGCCAGCACTCGATAGCGTTTCGGCACATGGCGACTTGGGTGCAGCAAGCGATGAGCCAGCTCGCCATCGGTCATGAACAGCAGTAAACCGGTGGTGTCATAGTCCAGCCGGCCAACCGGAAAGAGCCCTGGTATCTCATTAACCGGAATCAGTTCACGCACTGTCGGGCGACCTTGTGGATCATCCATTGTTGTCAGGTAACCTGCTGGCTTGTGCAGCATCAGGTAGCTGGGAGCCTGACCATACAGAACCGGAACATCGTCAACCGACACCTGATCCACGCCAGGAGTTACCTTAAAGCCCAGCTCTCGCACTACCTGCCCGTTCACGGTCACTCGACCAGCGGTCATCAGGTCTTCCGAACCGCGGCGCGAAGCCGCGCCTGCGCGAGCCAGGTACTTCTGTAATCTAATCGGGTAATTCTCCGGCGAATCAGACACTGAAACCGCCGCTCAGTCAATCAGTTCAAGCTCTTCTTCAGCGGCAATGACAGGCAGCGGCACTACCTCGTCATCATCGTCGGTCGGGCTGACCTCTGCTGCCACCCCGGCCGCTGACAAGCGTGCCCGTATGTAGTCGCGACTGGCTTCATCAGGGGCAAAGTCAGCCAGAGGTGGAAGGTCACGAATGCTTTTAAGCCCGAACTTCTCTAGAAAAGTCCTGGTCGTCGCATAGAGAATGGCAGATCCAGGGCCAGCGTCGCGTCCAGCCTCGCGGATCAGTCCTTTTTCAATTAGGGATAAGACCACGCTTTCGGAGTTGACTCCGCGCACTCCGTTGATTGTCTGGCGGGTACAAGGTTGGTGGTAAGCGATGACCGCGAGGGTCTCGAGCGCTGCCTGGGAAAGGGCGCGAGTGTCCCAGCTGATGACGTAGTTCTCGATCAGCTCGTGGAAGGCCGGATGGGTAAAGAGCCGCCATCCACCTGCGACCTCGCGCAGCTGGATGCCTCGCTCCTCCTCTTGCAGGCGGGTTGCCAGGCTGCTGAGCGCCGTATCGACTTCGGTTGGACTCTTTTCAAGAATACGTGCCAGAACAGCGGCGCTGACTGGCTCGTCAGAGACGAATAGCATAGCCTCTACTGCTGCTTCGATATTCTCGGTCATGCTGCTCCATTCTGCTGCGGGTCTAATAGGTTGGCATCGGGTGAAGGTGAGGTGGCGGTAGCGAGAGTGGCGAGGTCTGATAGGTTTGCGCCGCTGGAATCCTCGCTGGCAATATCTGGGTCGCCTGCCAACTGCTCAAGGAACATGTCAACTGGATCGATCTCTGGCTCTGGCTCTACCGCTGGCTGCCAGTCGGATTCATCTCGGTAGACTATCTCTATGTCACTCCAGGTGTCTGCCTGTTCAAGGTCAATAATGCCGCGATGGTATAACTCCAGCAAACTCAGTATGCCAGTGACCACCAAGCGAGGGTAGGCTTCCGATTTGAGCAGCTGTGAGAAAAGCATCGTTCCACTTGATTGCAGCTGAGACATAATTAGCATCAGCACGCTCTCGATTTCGAGAGGCCTGGCTACAACGTGCTCAGCTTCAAGTAGAAAGACCTCACGCCTAGCCGCCAGGTCAGCGCAGATCACTGCTAGCGAATGCAGGGTAACACCCTCCAGGTAGTCAGGCAGTAAACCGACAAACTGGCTCTCAACCCCTGCGTGCCTGGCATGCATTCGGCCTTCGCTTTCAAGCCGAGAGTTCAGTGCAGCTGCCGCGTTCTTGAACTGCTTGTAGGCAATCAGGCGACTGACCAAAAGGTCGCGGGCTTCATCGGGAGTAAAGTCTTCAAACTCCTGGTCGATTGTACTTACCGATTCCGGTAATAGCGCCTCAGTCTTCAGTGCCAGAAGTGTAGAAGCAACTACCAGAAACTCACTGGCAACATCCATATCCAGGTCGCGTATGCTATCGATATGCGACAGGTATTGATCAGCCACGTCGGCAACAGAAACACGACCGATGTCAAGCTTCTGCTCGCTGACCAGTGAAAGCAGTAGGTCAAACGGACCTTCAAACGACTCTATTGCTACTCGATATGCCATTTAAACCTTCTATGCTCTGCTTCTGTCTTGCTAACTGCGCCTGCCTACCTGCTTCAATCAGGCAAAGTAGTCTATCTTCATAGCTCTGCGTACCTCATTCAGAGTTCGCTGGGCTACCTCATTGGCTTGCTCGGTGCCTTTACGTAGAACCTCCATCACGTATGAAGGGTCATCAGCAAACATCGCTCGACGTTCTCTAATCGGGCCAAAATGGGTGTTCATTACTTCGAATAGATAGTCTTTTACCTTGACATCACCAAGCCCTCCGCGCTGATA
>WQXZ01000068.1 GCA_009781525.1 Coriobacteriia bacterium
CGGTGAATAGCCAGGCGAGGTTGGTAGACGTTGAACTCGGCGTACCAGATCTCGTAGTCGTTCATCAGGGTGGATTCGTAGCGCATCATGTCGTAGGTGTTGGCGTATATCATGGCTTGATATCCAGCGGCTTCGATATGTTCGCAAAATGCTCTGGCGTTGGCTGATCGCTCTGAGGTTGGTAGGTGGTTTGCGCGACCGGCGCTGTCTGACACTGTCTCGAAGTCGTAGACGATCGGAAGATCGAGTTGCCTGTCGCCTAGAGTTCTCAGGACGAACTCGGCTTCTTCGATTGCTTCTGCTTGGGTCAGAGATTGCGAGAAGAAGTAGACTCCGACCTTGATGCCTGCCTCGACGGCGGACTCGATGTATTCGTGATAGTAGGCATCGAGGATGATTTTTCCGCTGATGTATCCGCGGGCGCCGATGCGGATGAAGGCGAAGTCGATGCCGTTTGCTCGCACGGCTTGCCAGTCTATCTCGCCCTGGTGTTCTGAGACGTCGATACCGACCAGCACCGTGGGTGATCCAGACGATTCGACAGTGACGGTGGGGTTGGCTCGAGTGAGGCTGCCTAGCTGGCTCGGGTCGATGTTAGGTGCAGAATACTGGGCGAACTCTTGAGGTCCAAAAACTGGGTAACCCTGGTTTGATGATTTGCTGCCATTTGGTGCCGCGTTAATGATCGGTAGGCAGACAACGACGACCAGCTCGATTGCAATGATTATCAGGGGCAACCTGAGCCTTTTGAGCGCTTGCCTTGGTAGCCTGCTGCTGCTTGCGGTTAGCATGGGTGTGTCTTTGAGATGCTGCTTCGCATGGTCTTTTGACTCTGTGCGTGCACTGGGCTCTTTTCTATCAGTATTGGGCACCATGTGTCCGAGTTATTACTTTCTACTCAAGTGCCAAGGCCTTGTTGGGTTTTGGCACTGCTGGCAAGCAGGGGCAGGGGTGGTGGCTGCGGCTGGTGCCAGGCGGGGGGCGTTAGCTGGCAACGATTCGCAGTTCCTCGACTACCCTATAATACTAGATGCCAAAAGGGGGCACAGAATAAGGCACCGAATGGTCAACCGTTGATCGTTCCGTTGATTGCCCACGGTAGTGCGTTGGCTGTGTCGCAATCTGTTCGCAGCAGATTTTTGCGTTTTAGTGTAAATATCGGGGGTGTATTGAAGCGAACAATGCCAGAATATGGTGGTTTTGGCTATTATATTGGCCATTCGAAGCTTTTAAAGGGACTATTCATGTACTAAACCGCAAAAAGCTGCTACGAACTTCATTACTCTCTGTTAAACCACTATTGACATAAAACTATGGATGTCCCCTTTTTTGGACATCTAAAGGAAAGGCCTCTCCCTATAATTGGGTTGTCCACAAACCAATAAGAAAAGGAGAAGCCATATATGAGATTTTACAGCAGTTTATCACCCAGCTAACCCATGATGAAAAAGTCAGTCTATTGGCTGCCCTGAGGGCAGCATTGGCAAAGGAGTTAGCAAAGGCTCCAATCAAGTCCTAATGCATGCCCTAGATGTGGAAGCATGAGTTTCGTTAAGAAGGGGCACGGATCAAATGATACCCAGCGTTACTTGTGCAAGGAGTGTAACAAGACCTTCTCAAGCAAGACACACAGTCTGCTTGCCAACTCAAAGCTCGATGCTGAAACCTGGATGACTTTTGCGGAATGCATGGCGGACAGTCTGTCTTTACGTGAGAGTGCTTGGAGGTGTGGGGTTTCCCTTTATACCTCATGGTTCATGAGAATGCGAGTTTGCGAGGTGATGAGGCACTGCAAGCAACCTGCAAGAAAGGGAACCTTTCACGTAGATGACACGCTGGTCAGGGACAGTTTGTCGGGCAATCACGAGCAAGCGTGGTTTCAGATGCCCAGAAAAGCCTACCGTAACGGGCAAGACGGCGCTCAGTCACGGAGAGGGCGCAGTAAAGCGCATATAGTAGTCGAGTGCGGAATCAACGAGTATGGGGACTGCTTTTGCGAAGTCATCGACAGAGGCGCACCGGGAGCTGGAAACCTAGCTATGAGCTTAGCGCGAAATATTCCTGAAGGGTCAACTGTTATAAGCGACGGTCAGCCTTCCTATGAATTTGCAGCCCAAGGGTTTAAGCATATAGTCATTAACCCAAAAGACCCAGTCACAGGCAACATCAACATGGTCAACGCACTCCATTCGAGACTCAAGGCGTTCTTGCGATCATTTAATGGCATATCCACAAGAAGGTTGCAGCGTTACCTTGATTGGTTTTGCTATAGAGAACAGTTTAAGAGCAGCGATATGGATAGACGAGAGTTACTGTTTGGCCATGAGGTGGGCGGGAGATACCTTTTGACCAGAGCTCTTACGCATCTCGAAATCTCTGACTTAGTGGTCTACTGGGTGAGGAAAGCCCAAGAATGTCAATAGTGGTTTAACAGAGAGTCTTGCGAACCCACGTAAGTATCAGTCGAGAAAAATGCCTATCAAGTTTAGGCAGTCGTTTCTTTGCTTTATTAGAGAAGACTACGCTGTACATCAACAAAGACCTAGCCCACGCTCGACTCCATTTAATGTAAAGGTTTCCGAGTTTGCTTCGTACTCAGTTTTCGCTTGCTCATTATCTCGTATTAGGGTGATGCTGAATCATGGGGCAATCAACCTTCTGGTTTCAAGTAATTACCACCTTATCTTGCCGGGTCTGCGCAATGTTGGTTCGTAGCAAAAAATTGCGGTTTAGTACATTAGTTGTATGCAAAACAACAAGAAATAGTGTGTGAGAAGCCAAAAACTCGCATCAGTGTCCGTAATACGGTACACAACCTTGCTAAAAGCAGTGATATTCAAGTCAAATCATGTACTAAACCGCAATTTTTTGCTGCGAACTTGCGGATGAACAGTGTAGCTGCACCTTGAGGTGCGATGGAAGTGCGAGGCTGCTAGCGGCGGTTGATTGCCAGGCCAGGTTGCAGCGGGCGGCTAGCGTGCAGCCAGCGGCAGTTTGCAGCATGCAGCCAGCGGCAGGTTGCAGCGTGCAGCCAGCGGCAGGTTGCAGCGGGCGGACAACGGGCGGCGAGCAGCGGCCAGCGGCGAGCAGCGGCGAGCGGGCGGCCAGCAAGCGGCGAGCAGCGGACAGCGGGCAGGCGACCGCTGCAGAGGCTAGCAGGTAGCAGTAACCAAGACCTTTGGTCGCGCATGTGTTCATTAACCTTCGCTAATCATCTATCATTACTGCAACGCTTCTAAAGCAACTTCTCGCGCTATGGGTATAAGCATTCATATGGACATTGCTGTTAGACCACAAGGGGGTACAAAATGAAGATTTTTACTGAGTTTAAGAAGTTTATTGCTAAAGGCAATGTGATTGAGCTGGCTGTTGCTGTTGTTATGGGTTCTGCCTTTAACGCGATTGTGTCGTCGATTGTCAATGACCTGATAACACCGCTGCTTTCAGTATTCAGTGGTGGCATCGACTTCAGTACGCTGATGATTTCAATAGGATCCGGCCCAGATGCTGCCCAATTGACATACGGTAACCTGATTGCTGCTGTGATCCACTTTCTGATTGTGTCCTGCGTAGCCTTTTTGGCTATCAAAGCCTATAACAGGTTTACAAACAAGAAGGAAGAGGAAGCAAAGAAGCCGCTGAAGTGTAAGTACTGCGATTCGGTTATAACAGAAAAGGCCGTGCGTTGCCCCAGTTGCACTTCGATACTCGATGAGTCGGCAGTACCAGAAGCAGTACGCTGAGAATCCCGGTTAAGCAGCGACCTTGGTGGCGACATTGGTAGTAGCCACAGCTTGCAACCACAGCGACCTTCGCGCCAGCTACGGCCTGCAACCACAGCGCCTTGGTAGCAGCCGCAGCCTGCAACCACAGCGACCTTTGCGCCAGCAACGGTCTGCAACCACAGCAACATAATAGAGACTTCATGGCGCTAGTCAGCGCCTGACACGGCCAAAAGCCGAGAGCATAATAGTTGCGCTATAATTTGTGTAGAAACGGAGAATAAAAGTGGCAAAAGAACCAATGTTCGTTACCGAACAAAAAATAGAAAAAGCCATTCTTGTTGGAGTCGATCGCGGTATTTCAGACTGGGAAATCGATGAATCACTCGCTGAGCTGGGTCGCCTGGTCAGCACTGCTGGTGCTGACGTAGTCAGCGCTGTCAGCCAAAGAATGAAGTCACCGAACCCCCGCACCTTTATAGGTAAGGGCAAGGTCGAAGAAGTGTTGGAACTAGCTCGCGCCCTTGAGGCGGATATAGTGGTTTTCGATGACGAGCTCTCACCTTCACAGCAGTCGAATCTTGAACGAGAACTGGGCAAGGCTAAGTCAGACATCAAAGTAATCGACCGCACCGCCTTGATACTTGATATCTTTGCCCTGCACGCAACCACTCGTGAAGGTCGCCTTCAGGTTAGACTGGCACAGAACCAATACCTGCTACCAAGGCTGCGTGGCATGTGGGCACATCTTGCTGCAGGACGAATGGGCGGCGGTGTTGGATCACGCTTCGGCGAAGGCGAAAGCCAGCTTGAGGTTGACCGTCGTATGGTGCGAAACCGAATAAGTTCAATTAGACAGGAGCTTAAAAAGCTCCAGGCTGACCGCGCTACTCAGCGCGCGGCCAGGCTAGACTCAGGAATTTTTAAGATTGCGATTGCTGGCTATACCAATGCTGGTAAATCAACTTTGCTCAACTACCTGACCGACGCTGATGTTCTTGCCTATGACCAGCTGTTTGCTACCCTTGACTCAACCACTCGTCGACTGAGCCTACCCGATGGTGGGGATGCTACCTTGACCGACACGGTTGGTTTTATCCAGAAACTTCCCACTACATTGGTAGAAGCCTTTCGTTCGACACTTGATGAGATCACGCAGGCAGACTTGGTGCTGCACATTGTGGATGCTTCGAGCGAGCAACGGGTTGAGCAGATGCGAGCTGTACAGGAGGTGCTGGAGCAGATTGATGCTCATCAGATTCCGCAGATCATCGTTTTCAACAAAATCGACCTGCTTGATGAGGTTGTCTGTGCAGCACTGGCGCGAGCGAACCCTGGATCGCAGTTGGTTTCTGCAGTTACCGGTGAAGGTATGGAAGGCCTGCTGGAGCACATACAGACCGCGGCAAATGCATCAAGCAAACTGATGGAAGTTTTGCTGCCATTTGATCGAGGGCAGCTGGTGAATCTAGCGCACCAACGTACCACGGTTGTCAGTCAGCGCTATCTGGAGACTGGAACCTGGATGCAGATCAGGGTGCCGCTGTTATTGGTGGCTCAGTTCGATCCATATCTGGTCAGCGACAGCCTGGCGCCTGACACCGAACGCGACCTCGAGCCTGACACCGAGCTCGACCTCGAGCTTGACGAAAGCGACTGCTGAGGCAAGCGATGTCATCAGAGTTGCTGCTTGGTCGCTATCGCCTGATTGAAACCGCTGGGCGTGGTGGATTTGCCACCGTTGAGGTTGCCTGGGACATGCGGCTGCAACGCCGGGTTGCGATTAAGCGAATCGGTATCACCCAAGGCAGCGACGAAGCCCAGATCGCTGGGTTGGCTGAGGCTAGAACCGCAGCCATGCTAAACGACTCAAATATTGTCAGCGTACTCGATTTTGAGCTGACCGATACCGCAGCTCTTGTGATCATGGAATACATCGATGGGCCTGACCTGGCTACCCTGATGCGGTCTAGCACAGATCTGTTTGAGCTGACCAGCATTGCTGCAATTGCCAGAGATATCGGCGACGCGCTGGTTCATGCTCACAAAAACAAGGTGCTACACCTTGATATCAAGCCGGCAAATATCCTTTTTGACCCCAATGGTTATGCAAAAGTGACCGATTTCGGCATGGCAGTGCTAGTCGCTCGCCACGGTTTCGGCCAACCGCAGGGCGGAACGATCGGCTACATGCCACCCGAACAAATCGATCTCGGAGCAGTTGATGAGCGCACCGACCTCTGGGCCTTTGCGGTTCTGCTCTACCAGTTGCTGGTTGGCAAGAATCCCTACCAGAGCATTGATGCAGACGAGTCGCTGCACCTGATCGAGACTCTGGCGATTACTTTACCCAGCCAAGCCCGCGACGATCTGGATGCTGAGATCGACCGCGTTTTCATTTCGGCACTCTCAGCTGACCCGGCATGGCGGCAGCCGTCAATCAGAAGCCTTCTCGACGACCTGATGCCTCTGCTTGGCTCGACCCGATCAGGAAGATATGCCCTACGCCGCCGTATCAACCGCCTGGGCTTAAGCGATCAAGACAACGAAGAGTTTCTCTCAGAGCTGAACTCAAGCCTCCACTTTGACGAAAGCCAGCCGGCTGACAGAACCAGCAACGACCAAGATGATGATGGGCAACCAGAACCCAGAGGTTTTTTCAGCGGGATAAGATCGCGTCAGCGCACACGTAACCAAGGCGCAGTCGACACTGCCGATACCGCCTCCGACCATGATGCTGACTCCGGATACGAACCTGACGAACCTGACGACGAACCCAAAGAAGAGAAAGCCCCCCTGTGGCTGCGTATCCAGGAAAGTTCTCGCAGACGCTTAACACGACTGACAGCAGCCATATGCGCCATGGCGACTGCTTACTTCGGCCTGACCGGCTTTGGCTTACTTGGTGCTGGCGGTGGTGGAGTAGCTACCGGTGAAGTCTGGCATCCGGTAGGTGGCACTATCCAGAACAGCCTGACAGGTGCATCAAGCAGCGTTCAACATATAAGCTCTGCAACATTGCAGACCCACCTGATAATTCTGATTGGCATTCTGTGCCTTGTAGGCTTGGTGGCGTTGATGGCTCCTACGCTTGGGGGAGCAATAAGCATGTTAATAATCTGCGCTGGGGTTTTCAGCAGAGGTCTGGTTGTAATCGCCTTCTTTTTGCTGGTCTTCACTGTACTTTGGTGGTTGTTTCTCGGTCGCAGAGGCTGGTCAGAGTCAGCACTACTGACAGCAGTGATTCCACTTGGTTGGCTATTCGCCTCGTTATGCCTACCTGTGATGGCAGCCTGCCAGCAAAAACCTATGAGAGCTTTGGGCACCACCTTGTCTGGATGGGCACTGATGATGCTGACAAGTGGATTGACTACACCTTCATTTTATCTGCTTCCCTCAGAGCGACTGTTCAGTATGGGAGCCGTGATCAACCATGCAGCGCAGCAGTTTCCGCCGACATTCTGGGAGATGTTGACCACCCCGATCAACTGGCTGAGCCTGATTTTGATGCTTCTGACTTGCTCGGTGATGTTGCTATTCAGTCAAAGCTGGCAGCTACCTGAGCAAGATGAACAGGAGCCTGACAGCAGAGCAACCCAGCGCCGACAAGCCAAAGACACCGATGAGCAGCTCCAAGAGTACAAATCGCACCGGCGAAGGTTGACTGTCGGTGCCGTTTTGGCAACTATTCTGTTGGCATTGGGACTGATGGTTGTACCCTTGCTATATGGTAGTGTTACCACAGGTGTTTCAGCCTGGAGTCTGATAGTCAGAGTAGCGATTACCCTGGTTATTATGCTCGTACTGATCAGGTCTGGCGTTTTCAGTAGCTGGCGCACCGAATTGTCGGATGAGTAGAAAGGCTTGAACGGTTTTGGATAAGTTCGAAGAAGGCCTGGAAAACGCTTTTGAGAAAGCCGGCACCCGCGTTTTTAAAGGGACTATCGAGCCCGCACAGGTTGCCAAGCGCGCCGAAAAGCAGATGAAGCGTGAAAAACTGGTTGGGGCTGGCAAGCAGTACGCTCCTACCCTATATACCGTTTTAGTCAACGACAATGACGATAAGCGTCTTTTTGCTTTCTACCCGACCTTGGCAGCAGAGATCGAGACCTATCTGATGAGCCGTGGCGCTGACGCTGCACTCAGCTTCGATGGCCGGCCACTGGTTCGTTTTATTGTGGATAAAAAACTGAAGAGCGGTCGCTTTGACGTGGTTGCCGAGATCGTTTCAAATCAGATTATCGAGCAACTTCGCGATGAAGAGGCTGAGTACTACGGACTGATACCGAAGTCAGTGAACTTTGAGCCCGAGCGTGATTATCACGCAGAGGACTACAGAGAAGAAATCGAAGAGAATCTGCAAAGTGACTTAAAAGCAATACTGCGGCAGGTTCATGGCAGTGAGATGTCACCTACAGGCACCAGCATGGATGCCTTTGAGAATAGTGATGAATTCGCAACCGTAGAGCCAATCCGCGAAGGAGCGATTGGCGAATCGGTGTTGATCTGTCGCCAATCAGGCATTAGCTATCTGCTTAGCCATACCCGAATGACTATCGGTCGTGGCGACCAATGTGACATAGTTTTAAACGATGCAAATGCTTCTCGAACACATGCTGTATTAAGCCAGAATGCTTTAGGTGTCTGGAAAATCGCAGACTCGGACTCGACTAATGGCACACTGGTAAACGATCGTGTTGTTGACCAGATAATCCTTCGTCCGGGAGACCAACTTACCATTGGAGTAACCTTACTGGAATTCGTCTCCGACATACTGCAATCAGCAAAGGAAGAGCCGCCTGCTTTAGACGACGACAATAAGCCGATAGGCCGACATAGTCTCCCAGCTGGGGAGCCATGATGATCGAAACGATACTCCTTGCTGGCAGGGTACTGTTGATTGCCCTGCTCTTCTTATTTCTGTTCGCAGTTATGCGTACAGGGGTCGGCTTGGTCAAAGGACAAACCAGAGGGGGGCATTGGGTTGTCAGGGTAGCCACTGGCCCGAAGGATATCAGTGGGCTGAAGCTCGCAGCTACCAGTCCTTTGGTGGTGGGTCGTGCTCCAGGTGCAGATATTGTTATCAACCA
>WQXZ01000069.1 GCA_009781525.1 Coriobacteriia bacterium
GGATCGATTATGTATCTTTTCCATGGATATATAGCAATATAATCCCCCTGCCAAACCATGTCATAGCCAAGTGTTGTGAGGAATGCTGAAAGATACTCAAAGACATTACCCGAGTATCCCTGTATCAACAGTGGCTCACGGGTGCTGTCCCACCAGACCTGTCTTTTACCGGTATAGCCGACAGTCGATAGCACCATGTCGATGTATTCAACCAGCGTTCCCTTAAACGGCGGTATGGTCTTATATCGGTTCAATACCTCAAGACCTGCAAGCAGTGTCACGGACTCAGGGCTAGAAGGTGATATGCCCATGCCGTTCTCGTCTGTTGTGGCTTTGGCGATTCCTGTAAATCTCACATCGGAGGAATCGAGCGTGTAGTTGTTACCGACATAGAAGATACCCTTCTTGACAAGAGGTATCTCAGCCAGGGGGATGGATGAGGTTACAGTGCCATCGGGGACAGTGGCATTGACATTCTCTGTGACATTGAAGCCCCTGATATCAAGGTTCTGTGGAAGTAACCTACTCATTGGTCGAACCATTCGGTCTCAAGTAGGGCAAGTCTGGTTGGCTGGACTTCCCATGAAGTATCGATGGCATAGATCCTGTTGGTCACCGTATCATCGATCAACGTGCAGCCTGACTGACCTTTGCCTACCACAAAACGCGGATAGCGGGACTCGACACCGTCTATCGGCATACCCTGCCTCACAGGCATTATCATCAAGCTATACAGGGTCATGTCGCCATATCCGATGGTAGTAAGCGTTGCCAGTCTCTCACCGGGGTTCCTGATCACACTGTCCCAGAGACTATCCAGCCCGCATACTTCCAAATCGGTCTCACCTCCCCAGTCAAGCACGAACTTAACATCTGATGAGTCACCCTTAATAGACACTGCTAAATCATAGTGATCAGGCACTATGAAGGAGAAAGCCTTTTTCTTACCGTGTGGCGGCATGGTGATGGTAGCACCGACGAATGGCAGGTCAAAGGTGTTATCCGGTACATCGACAAGTACAGCGGATGCGAATCTGTCCCATGTAATGACACCGCCTTCGGATTTAACAGCCTTGGCTGGCAGTGAGAGATAGGACGGCAGGATATTATCAGCATTCACATCATACCAGTAGATGTGTCCACTACCGTACCTGCCTGTCACCAGTCCGTCGATCACCTCGGTCTCATGCCCCTTGCCGGTGCGGCGGAATGCGAGTTCGGTGTATTTCGCTGCATATGAGCCACCTACCGAATAACCACCACCTGAAAGATAGAGTCCGCTATCCACGAATTTCTTGAATACTTGCGGATTATCCTGTAGATACGGCTCGATATCGAAGATATGCTTCTCTGTTCCAATGTATGTCCTCACACTAAAGCCCCCCTTGTGTATCTGACCTGAGCGCTACTCATCCCCTGAGCGATCGTAGCGTCTTTCAAACTGATGATCGGAGTCGGCATGGATGCTACCGTGTCTGCGACTATCAGCCTTATCTCACGCTCTGACAAGCCTTGGCTGATATAGGCTGTAGGAGAGTAGGTACCCTTGTTTATGGCGTCTAGGAACTCCAGGCCGTACTTGGCAGTCATGTCAGCCGGTACTACCCATTCCCTACCATGCACGACACCGGCGATCTGGCTCGCTGGGATGTTACCGGTATAGCCACCGGACATGAACTTACCACCACCACCGAGATGGCCATTTGATTCAACCAGTTGGAATTTGAGTTGGAGGTTGTTGAGCTTTGCTCTTATCGCATCCGTTAGCTTATCTGCGACATCGTTCCCCATTTTAGTCCAGTTAGCACCACCGACAAAACCTGAAGCGAACCCTCCAGCAGCGCCTGCGCCGGATTTCTGAGCATCCTTCTCGAACTGGGCAAGGGCAGCTTTGGCTGGGTCGATATTCGCTCTGATATCAATGTTGATATTCCGAGGCAGATTATCCAGAATCGTTTTCATTCCCTGTAAAGAGTAGGTATAGTAATCCGCTTGTTTTGCAGCATTACCCAGCGACAGTGCAGCTGACCCCAGTCTTGCTGTACCTTCAGCTATCGCAGCGTTCACCTCGGCTTGCGAAGCACCATGCTTTATCAGCTCGATGATGAGTCTCTGCTCAGCATCCGCTGCCTTCTCAAGCAAGCTATTCTGCTTATCCTGATAATTCGATGCATGGTTTAACATCACGATCTGCGCGTCTAATGCCTTGGCGTAGTACTCTGTCTCCTCGGCTGTTAGACCGAGAGACTCTGCCTGTGAGACGAATTCCTTCCTAAGACGTAAAGTCTCAGACTCAAGCTCCTCTTGTGTAGCGCCGGTTTCTGCCAAGGTGACGATGTATTCCATGTAGGTCTTCAGCAGGTCTTGGATGTCTTTCCTGCCCGACCTGGCTGCGTCAGTGTCACCGGTTACTGTGAACTCAGGGCTTACCATCTCTTTTTTAGTGGACTGCTGCTTAGCGAGATTAGCTTGAAGTCTAGCTTGCAGTTTCTGCTGCTCTGCAACATCCCCCACAGCCTCTGCAATCGATAACCAATATCGAAGCTGTGCTTCCTCACCACGCTGCTCGGAAAGTGAACGCTGCAGATCGTCCCATTTCTCTTTGGCCTTCTCGATCTCACTTTGTAGTTTCGCGAACTCTCCTGCTATTGAGTCCTCTGCGTTCATGCGACCGAAGTATGCCTTTAAGATGTCGCTGGTGAGGTTATCCACCTCCCGCAGTCCAAGCTCCCATTTGTAGGCTTGTAAAGCGATTGCTTCATAAGCCTTCGCAACATCTATCTGGGCGTCATAGACCCCTCTGTGGAGGTCGTTCATCGTCTTTAATACAGTGTTTAGGTCTTTAGCATAATCAAGCACTGTTCTCAGTGCCTTCGCCTGTCCGCCTGCGCCACCAGCATTAGAATTCCTGGCTTTCGTGTTAGCGTCGAGGGCTGCTGTGGAGGCATTCAGTGCAGGTGGTTCTGCTTGGAGGGTATTCGCTAAATCGAACAACTCCCTGTACATGTTCTGTGCAGCATCGATCTCATATTGCCGCTTGGCCTCCAAAGCAGGCTGTAGGAAAGCAGGGAGATTCTTTGAGGCACTGGCGTAGTTGGCATTAGCAGCATCAATACCAGCTTGGCGTTGCATAGCAATCCACTTCAATGTTTCCGCTTGAAGGTACTGTAGCTTCTCTGCCCAGGGAAGGGCATTGAAATCAGCAGTAGGCACGAAACCTATGGTGTTTATCAGTTCATTGGTCTGCTCGTTGGCTCTGAGCGCAGCGTTTTCGTATTCTTCCCATGCCAATACCCATGCTGTCGTACCTTTCAGACCGGCTTGTTCTAGTAGATAAAGGGTATCTATTGTTGCTTGAAGGTGCTGCTCGGAGCCTATACCGTACTTCGTAGCCATCAGGTCAATGTATTCAAGTGCCGCAGCAGCATCCATAGCATAGTTATAGGTTTCAGAGAGTTGGTCGTTCCAGGTGGAGAACTCCTTGGCAAGATCGCTTAGAGCCTTCTCGTCCTCCATAACGGAATTTAAGAACTCAAGCTCTGCGCTTAGGATGGTAACAGATTGCGCGATATCATCGATCTCGTCAGAAAAATTCCTGCTCTCTGCCGCTTGTCTTACGAGATTTTCTGCATATGCCCTACCTTCGACATTCAACATGGTGAACGCGCTACGTAAACCCAAGACACTATCTGATGTAGCCTGGATCCCATACCCTCTGAGTATTGCCTGGTTCTGCTCGATGATGCTTTCTATATCTTCTGTATAACCTGTGTTTCTTTCTATGTCGAATGCGGACTCCAGATTGACAAGTGCCTGGATGATTTCACCAGTGCTCTTAAGGAACTTGTCGACATCGCCTGTTTTCGCTAATTCATCGTATAGGGCATTGATCGCATCCATGGCACCATTTGTGCCATCCACGAGGTCATACAGACTCCCTTTGTTAAACCAACCGGTATCGAATTGAACATCCCTCATCCTGTCGAAGAATTCCGATCTCTGCAACGAACCGGTGAAAGTCTCTATATCGACCATGAGGCCTCTCATATCACCTGCCGCTTGCCTTAGCTCCCTTGAAACCGAACCGACTGAATTGGTTATGTCAACAAGTACAACATTTGTCTCTCTGCCTGATCTTGAAAGATTTTCCAACTCTCTCGCACTCTGCGATATCTCAAGGGAATAATTACCTGTCCTTGCACCGATACGGTCAAGCGTCTGCTCATAGGTTTCTGTTCTCTGCTGGTATTTGACCATGGCATCGTTTATAGCCTTAATAGAGATCCCGACAAGTGCAAGCGCTCCGGCACCTGCTACTAGCGCTCCGAGATTCGCACCAGTCAATCCGAGCGCGCCTGCCAGATCCTTCAGCGAGACAGAACCTACACCCGCTACCTTGGCCATGTCAGCGATAACATCGACTTCTTCGCTGATAGCTTTTGCTGCCTCAGCTGCTTGACCAGCAACATCCTTCCCGGCTTTTTTCATACCCTTGCTTAAAACCTCTGAGGTTGCAGCCTGTATGAGCATCTTATTCGTTGTGGCTCCGGTTGCTCTTTCTAAGACCCGCTCAGCAGCAGATAATCCTGCGACATCCTTGGTAAGGGATTTAGTGACAGTTGACTTGGCTGTGGTTACAGCTGTTTGAGCAGCAATCGAGCCTGTCACTTTCTCCAACATCTTGTCATAGCCAAAGATCGAGAAGATCATCTCTTTGATGCTCTCAGATTGTTTCATATTGATAAGAATGCTTTTGAGAGAGACTCCTTGCATCCGAGCATTCATCTCACTGTACTGAAGGGATGCCATCGTTGCCATGCCGATATTAGCTGCGAATTGCGAGAAGGCACCTACCCCCTTGGCGATAGCCCCGACGGCTGCTAGTGCACCTTGGGTAAGACCAGCGAAGAAGGCGATACCCGGGTTCCTGTCAAGATAGGTGGAAAGCTCACCGAGCATGTCCGCCATGAACTTCACAGGTTCATAGGGTAGCCCCTTTAGCATCGTGTATTGGAGTACCTGATAGTTCTCGTTGATGCGGATGAGTTGTTGCTCGATCGTCTGCATTCTTTCGGTATAGCGTGCAGCCATTTCACCGTCTTCGACCATAGCAGAAGCAGCCAGATCCATCTGACGTTGCCACTCACCGATGTTTGAAGCCAAGGCGAGCCAGGTACGACCGTCACGTGTTGCATTGAAGCCAAGCTGTGCCATCGTGGTCATGAACTGGTTCCCGCCGTACTCGGCTTTGTTCATACCTTCGAGGAGTAGAGCGAACGCCTCTACTGGCTTATCGTTCCATGCTTGGGCGAAACGCTCTGCACCGAGACCTGAGATGCGACCCATAAGCTCCAGTCTGTCTCCACTCTCGCCGACGGCTCTGGAGATGAGCGCAAACGAACGCATCATTGATGTGGCGCCGGCTTGTGCCTCGACACCGAATGAGGTGAGCGCAGCTCCTGTACCCAGTATCTCTGATGTTGCCAGTCCGAACTGGGATGCAAGGGGGGCAAGCCTTGTGGTGATGTTTGTTATCTCCTGAGTGGTTGCAGCACTTGCGTTAGCGACCACGAACATGGCGTTGGCTAACATCTCGTATGTCTGTCCGGGATTGGCTCTGGATGTAAGATTCTGGATACGGGCAATTGCCAGACCTGCTTGCTCAGCTGAGACCTCGGTTGAGTCTGCAAATATTGCAGCGGCTCTTGTATAGCTTTCAATCTCTCTGGCGGCAACACCTGCCTGACCGCCGATCTCAGCGATCATCGCGATATTCTTAATACCAGCAGCGGTTGAGGTGACTACTCGGAGTAGTCCCTGGTTCATCCGCTCAGCATTTTCACCGACCTCAAGCGTGGTTCTCCTTACCATCTGTAACTGATCCTGGATGGCAGCGAAACCGCGCACGGATTCACGGGGAACAGATATCAGGGACTCACCGACACGCTTCATGGTATTCGCGAACTGTTGAGCTGCCTGTATGTCGTTTCTGATCGTATAGTAGAGATTTCGATAAGCCAGTTCGAGATCACGTGCTGGCTTCTCATCCAGTTTTATCTGATAGAACCTCGCTCTTGCTGACTCAGCACGATTCATGTTGACGACAGCGTTCATCAGGTTTTTATTATATTTATCGACTGCATCAGCATCTTCAGACCACATAGGCTGGAAGCTGCGGGAGTAGAGATTGTTGATGTTACCGTACTGTGTTCCTATATTGTTTATGCTCGAAGCGAGCTTGTCTACCTGCTTGGTCTGCGACTGAAGACCAGAAGAAATCCTGTCCTCGTTTAAGACCTTCTCAAGTTTTTCTATCTGCTCAGCAAGCGTTCCGATAGCCGAAGCCAGGTCACCGCTTTCTTTGGCTTCGGTTTTAAGACTTATGCCTATGCCATAGTCGGTATCCATCTACCACCTTTTCTGTTTTTCTCATTAAGAAAAGGTTAGCAAAGTGACTAGCGCAGGCTAAAAAAAGCGTCGGGTGATATAATGTCTAACCCGTAGCAAAGAAGATGATTACCATACACCTTGGATCCAATGCGCGGGAAGAAAGAAGGTGGTGAATCATGGGCGAAACCGATAAGCTATTTGAGTTTTTCCAGTCCAACCAAGAAAACCTTGTTAATGAGTACGACGGAAAGTTCATAGTAATTCATGACTTCAAAGTCGTTGAATCATTTGAAAATGGACTCGATGCGTACCTTTATGGTAAAGAGCATTTCGATGCCGGTACCTTCATTGTACAAAAATGCATTCCAGGTGAAGATGCTTACACAATAAAGGTCTCGACCCTTGGGATGATCTGTACATGAATGAAGCAAAACGATACTCTTCGATGACAATAAAGGCAGACGGTTTAATCAGGTCAATCGTGTCCGAAGCCGAGATAAGCGAGGCATTCAACCTGGAAAACCCTCCAGACCCGCATCTGCCGAGGAAATCTGTCAAGGCACTATGGGATACCGGAGCGTCTAAGTCGGTTATTTCGGAAGAAGCAGCAAAAGAGCTTAACTTGCCTATCTCAGGAAAAGTCGAGATCGTTCATGCAAATGGGAAAGATGACTGCAACCAGCATTTTGTTAACATCTATCTCCCAAGTGGAGTGAACATCGTTGGTCTCCAAGTCGCGGCTACCAAACTCAGCGAAATAGATGTCCTCATTGGAATGGATATAATCACATTGGGTGATTTTGCGTTAACTAACAAAAATGACAGGTCAATGTTCTCGTTCAGAGTACCTTCAAATGATGAAATAGACTACGTGGAACAAGATGCTGCCACCATGTCAAAAGGTCTTGGTAGAAACGAACCATGCTGGTGTGGAAGTGGTAAGAAGTACAAGCTTTGTCATGGCAAAACCATTGTTTAAGCAACCAATAAATATGCTCACCGGTAACGAAATAAAATGTGCAGAATGTGGCGGTAATTACATTAAGACCACTGGGAAAGTATTATTTGAAGTTCGAGAAGTACCGATCGAGATTGACAACATCGAGCACCATGTCTGTGCTAAGTGTGGTGAGATGCTATTCCGTGGCGATGTTGTCTCAAAGCTTCAGCGTTTAGCCAACGAGAAGTACAAGAAAAGACATGGAATCATGTCAAGCTCAAGGATTCGCGCTTTGCGACAGAAGCATGGGATAACACAGGAAACCTTCGAGACAATCATTGGTGCAGGTGCAAAGTCAGTTGCCAGATGGGAAAAAGGGACTGTAATCCACTCTGAGGTTACAGATACCTTTTTTAAGGTACTTGAGAGATTCCCCGAAGCTATGTATTGGTTGCTAGGAGATCAAAAGTAAATCTCATGGTATGCAGTAAGCGGATCTTTTGAGGAGCCTGTAATTACAATGCTAGTTATGTTGAATGTTGAAGAATTACCTGCGGATAACTAGAAAAACCTTGCTCTGAAAATAGTATCTGTTTTCAGAATCACGATAAAATCAGAAGAAAAACATCAGTTTGCGGGCAAGATAGGTTCAAAATTTTCAACGGTTAATGATACCGATAATGTAATATACTGCTAGTTATAAAGAGGCTATATCCCGAACTGGTACCGGATGGTGCGCGTGCCTGTGAACATAGGCTAGGGTATAGCCTCGAACCTTATAATCGTCGGGAAAAGAAGCCTCCGCTTATGCCACATTACTGAAAGGTTCGCGGGACTATCGCTGACTAAATACAACACAACAAAGTCCAGTTCAAGAAAAAAGCCCCGAGGTTTACGTTGCCGCGGATCATTGCGGTACTCATCACCAGAGGGCGCGCCAAAGGTATCGCCACAGGCATTATGCCAAGAAGCCGCAGCGCTTAAACCAGCTACTGCGACCTCTCTTTAGCTTGCCTCACGTAGAGTCCGCAAGCCTGTATCAGTGTAAATATCATACACCAATGATCTACTTGAAAAAGCGGCTATGCTACAATCGATTAGCGAAACATATTTTATCAAACAAGCGATATGCAATGCTGGTAGTGAAGTGAGGCATGATAAAACCGGGATCGATTTTTTGCTTGTATTTAAAGTTAAGAACTTGTTTATTCGAAAAGGATGAAGATTTATGCAGAAACACAAAATGTATACCTGTTTGGATACCACTGGGTACTCTGTGGGTACTCGCGTAATGTTTATTATTGTTTCTACTTGTTGCTTAATGTGCTACAAATAGCCGATGACCTGCGTATTTGTGTTTTGATGTTGTATATTGTTTATCACATTTTAATTTTGACACGGTAGGGGTCGTAAGTTCAAATCTTACATCGCGCACCAGAGTTTCCGCAGGTCAGAGCCTGTTTCATGATAATAAA
>WQXZ01000070.1 GCA_009781525.1 Coriobacteriia bacterium
GCTTTGTCATACTCGCCAATGTCTTGGTAGACACCAGCCATGTTGTTATTGACCGTAGCTGTATTCGGGTGACCAGTGCCGAACATCGACTCAAGTATTGATAGAGCCTTCTGAAAGAACTCTAGTGCCACAGCGTATTCGCTCTGGGCAGCGTAGACCAGACCCATGTTGTTATAGACCTTAGCGGTATCAAGATGATCAGTACCGAGTACTGACTCGCGGATCGCTAGAGCTCTCTCGTTGAACTCAAGTGCCTTTGCGTAGTCGCCAAGATCATAGTAGACACAAGCAATGCTGCTATAAGTAGTAGCGGTATCAGGATGATTAGTGCCTATCGTTGACTCCTGAGCATTCAGGGTTCTCTGATAGAGTTCTAAGGCTTTATTATTCACCCTTTTAGCGTCTTCTGCGACGGTTGTTCGAATCATTTCCTCCACCGCCAGAGCGATTCTGATTGCTTGGGCGGTCGTTGCGTGGCTCGTAGGTCGACTCTACTTTCGGCTTATCCAGACGATCAAGTGAGATCTTATCGTTGTCGTCGATTTCGACGATCCTGACGCGCACCTCATCGCCGATTGTCAGTACGTCTTCAACTTTGCCAACACGCCCATCGGCTACTCGGCTGATATGCAGCAGGCCATCTTTACCTGGTAGAAGCTCGATAAAGGCACCGAAGCTTTGAATCGACACTACTTTGCCGGTGTATATCTCCCCTACTTCGGGCACCTTGACAATCAATTCAATACGACGCATGGCTTCTTCTCCGCCAGTGTCCTTCGAGGCAATGTAGACAATACCTTCGTCATTGATCTCGATCGTTGCGCCGGTTTCTTCTTGGATGCCGCGGATAACCTTGCCGCCGCTGCCAATGACATCCCTGATCTTATCCACAGGAATTTGCATCGATATGATACGGGGGGCGTATTCGGAAAGCTCGGTTCTAGGTCTGCTGATAGCCTCACTCATCTTTTCTAAAATGAACTGTCTGCCGCGTTTAGCCTGGTCAAGGGCATCAGCCAGGATGTCTACGGTAAGGCCTTTGGCTTTGTTGTCCATCTGCATTGAAGTGATGCCGAGTTCGGTTCCGCAGACTTTGAAGTCCATGTCACCCAGGAAGTCTTCGACTCCTTGGATGTCGGATAGAATAGCGTACTGGTCGCCTTCTTTGATCAGACCCATGGCAATGCCTGAAACCGGTCGCTTGATATTCACGCCGGCATCCATCAGAGCCATTGATGAAGCGCAGGTTGACGCCATTGAGCTTGAGCCATTGCTTTCGAGTACCTCTGAGACGATACGAATCGAGTATGGAAACTCGACATCGTCCGGCAGCATCGGTTCAAGCGCACGCTCCGCCAAGCGTCCGTGGCCGATCTCGCGGCGTCTTGGCGCACCCATGTAGCCGGTTTCACCGGTTGAATATGGTGGAAAGTTGTAGTGATGGATGTATCTTTTACCTGGAGCCGGATCAATGGTGTCAAGTCGTTGCCACTCGTTTAACATACCTAGTGTAAGTACTGCAAGAACCTGGGTCTGTCCGCGGGTAAATAGACCGCTACCGTGTACACGCGGCAGCAAGCCGACGGATGTTGTGATCGGACGAATCTCATCAACCGCTCTGCCGTCCACTCTCTCGCCGGTATCTAGAATCATCGAGCGCATGACTTTTTTCTCTAATGATTTCAACTCTGCAGCGATATCGTTTTTCCACTTGGATTGCTCTTCATCACTGAAAGCGGTAGCAGTGATCTCTGCCTTCAGCTCAGCTATACGAGCCTCGCGATTAAGCTTGTCGTCGCCATGCAGCGCAGCTGACATGGCATCGTAGAATGTAGCAACACGCTCAGCCAAACCTTCAACAGGCTGATCGACTTCGTATTGTTTCAGTACCGGGGCTACCTGGTCGATAAAGCGTTGCTGGATCTCACAGAACTCCCCTATTACCTTCTGCCCGAAGTTCATGGCAGCCAGCATAACCTCTTCGGTTACCTCATCAGCGCCGGCTTCGACCATTGAGATGTAGTCCGCTGTACCAGCTAAGACCAACTCCAGGTCAGACTCTGCTTCTTCTTCGAATGTCGGGTTGACAATGAACTCTCCCGTGACACGATTGCGACCGATTCTGACTCCTGCCAGCGGTCCTTCAATCGGAGCGCCGCCGACCATCAGTGCAGCGGATGCACCCATGATGCCAATAACATCAGGCTGGTTGACCTGGTCACAGACCAGGGTGGTTGCAACAATATGAACCTCGTTTTTAAAGCCATCTGGAAAACCTGTTCTGACTGGTCTGTCAATCATCCTGGCTGTTAGGGTTCCCTTGTCAGACGGCCTGGCTTCACGCTTCAGATAGCCACCTGGAATCCTGCCAACCGCGTACATCTTTTCAATGAAATCAACAGTCAATGGAAAGAAGTCGTAGTCTTTCCGTTCGTTGGAGACTACGGCTGTAACCAGCAAGGTCGTGTCACCCTGGCTGACAACAACAGCACCTGTTGCTTGGCGAGCCAGTTCGCCAGTGCTCAAACTGTAAGACTTTCCATACAGTTCGAAAGTTTCAGTAATTTTGGTCATTGAATATCTTCCCTTCCTCTGGGCCCTCATTGCCCTACTGGCTCCATGGCTTTACTGTAAGCACAAAATGTAAGCCAGATACCAAACGGGGAGCCAGATGACTCCCCGAGATTTCAACTGTTAGATGTTATCCCTGATACCAAGGCGGGTAATCAGCTCTCGGTATTCGGTTACATCACGTCGTTTAATGTAGGTCAGTAGTCGACGCCTCTTACCAACCAGCATCAACAATCCACGTCTTGTGTGATGGTCTTTCTTGTGGATTTTCAGATGCTCGGTCAGATCACGGATGCGCTGCGTTAACAAAGCAACCTGTACACCTGCTGACCCTGAGTCCTGTTCATCTCGACCGAACTCAGCGATAATCTCAGCAGTCTTCTCTTTCGTTAGCGGCATTATTCCACCTTTCTTGATAACTCCCTTACTGCTGAGAACTGCGTTGGTGGTATCGACAGACTAAGCAGCAAGTGTTTGCTTAACTGACACATTCTAATTCATATTTAGAAGAAAGTCGACAGAGCGGTTCTGTGCTGTTACCTGAGCTCGCATCCAGTCGCGAGCAAAGATCAATAGCAGCCTTCCTATATGGCGATTAACCGCCACTGCATGTGGCTCCAATTCATCGAACCTGCTACGTATCAGCAAGACCAACCAGTCCAGTATCGCCGGATCAACCTGTCCAAGCGACGCTACTATCCCATCATGCACCCACTCATCATCGTCACTTCTGTCGCGGAAAACACTGCAGCGCGAACATACAACGCCGCCTTCTTCAAACGAGAACATCATGCTCTTGCCGTCACTGTCGTCGTCATCGCTAACTCCGCCATCAAAAAAACCTTCGCGCTCTGCGCCAACCTGCTGCCTAAATCGCGGCCTGCCGCAGATGCTGCATGACTCCAGGTTCGGCAAAAAACCTACCTGCCCGACAATCTTTAACAATGACGCAGCCACAATCATCTCCAAACCATCAATAGCGGTGCTCCCGATGGCATCCAAGCTGGCATCCAGTAACAAAAATAACCTGGGCTCGGAATCAGAATCTCTGGATAAGACCTCGACCAATTCAGTTACAGCGGCAGCGGCAGAGCTATGTTCCAGGTCGCTCCGACAGCCGTTATGAGCCTTTACCAGTTCAGCTTCGCTCACTGTCATCAGTTCCGAGCGACCCTGGTAGAGCAGTACGTTGGTTTTTGAGAAAAGCTCAAGATGCGCCCCGCGGCGCGAGCCTGGTTTTCTTCCCCCTTTTATTACCGCTTTGACCTGGCTGCCAGTTGCGTTAAGGCCAGTGACAATCAAGTCCATTTCACCCAGCCTGGTTTTTTTAAGGACGATTATCTGGTGCGAGACGTTTGGCAAAGCAGAGCTCGTTTTCTAAACTCCGTAGCCAAAGCGTCTGATCTGGTTGGCATCGCGACGCCAACCTTTACGGGTTTTTACGCGGAGGCTTAGATAAACCTGGTTGTTCAGCATACGTTCCAGGTCGACACGCGCCATAGTGCCGATGTTCTTAATGCGCTCGCCGCTCTTGCCGATCAGGATGCCTTTTTGGGACTCGCGGTCAACGTAGACAACAGCCTCAATGGATGTCAGGTTTTTCTGGTTATCGTGCTCCATATATTCGACTTGTACACCGACTGCATGTGGCACTTCGTCATCTGTCAGGTAGAGTACTTTTTCTCGGATGAATTCTGCTACCAGCACTTCCAGATCCTGGTCGGTGGTTGTTCCTTCCGGAAACCAGCGAGGCCCCTCAGGCAGCAGGTCTACCGCAGCTTCAATGAACTCCGGTACACCTTCTCCGGTCAGAGCACTAAGAGCGAAAACCTTGTCAAAAGCCAGTTCGGCTGTACATTTGTCAATCTGCACCTGCACTTCTGCCTGGTCAACCAGGTCGATTTTTGAGACTATCAGGAGGCGTGGGCACTTCAGTTTTTCGAGATAAGCCAGTATCCACATGTCACCCGTGCCGAAAGGCTTGCTGGCATCAAGTAGAAAAGCCACTGCATCAACGGCTTCCAAGGCTTTAATAGCTGACATATTCAGCTCAGCTCCAAGCGCATCATGAGGTTTGTGAATGCCTGGGGTGTCAACCATTATCAGTTGATAGCCCGATCCATCCAGAATAGCTCTGAATCGATGCCGGGTAGTCTGTGGAACATCCGCGGTAATTGCGACCTTACGCCCGACGATAGCGTTGACCAGGGTCGACTTACCAGAATTAGGCCGACCGATCAGGGTCACAAATCCGCTATTGAACTTCTCTGTAGGCTGCACAATACCCATGTGGTAAACCTCTCGGTTATGGATTGAAGAATCTGACCTGAATCGTACTGCCGAAGATGATCAACCCTGCGACAACTGAGCAGATCGCAAATATCAAGACGACACCAGCAGCAGCGTCCTTGGCGATTTTCGCAGCTGGATGATAGTCTGGTGAAATCAGGTCAACTACGTGCTCAAGTGCGGTATTTAGCATTTCTGCAGCCAGAACCAGGGCGATGCAGATAATGATGATTGCCCACTGATTCGGGTTGATTCCAAGCAAAAAACTCACAACAATCGCAAAGGCGGCAACAACAAGATGAATCTTCATGTTGCGCTCAATTTTTATCGTGGTAGCAATGCCTTGAATAGCCCACTTGAAAGAGTACAGAAGGCTGCGCCCTTTCATTTCTGCACTGGTCAACAACACCTCTTCAGCATCACCATCCATGTCTTGCTCAGTAGTTATTTTAATAAAATCACCGTGCGTGCCTGCTTCCGTCTCTGCCTCAGGTAGTACTTCAGATACTACAGGTAGTTCACCGGTTTTATGCAGGCTGTATGAGCGCCATGAGCTTAGTAGCGAGTCTTCATAAGACTCCATCAAGGTTGCCTGGTCTTGCTCCTCATGATCGTGACCGACCAGATGCAGGATACCGTGAATAACTAAGATCTCCATTTTCTGGTAAAGGGTCATCTCAACTCCGTAGTCGATTCTGTCTGCGATTGCGGGGCAGATGACTATATCTCCCAGCGCCAAAGGCTGGTCAGGTGCGCTGGGCTCATCCTGGTCGAAGTCAGCGCTGAAAGAAAGCACGTCAGTAGACTTGTCAAAACCACGATAATCGCGGTTGTAGATTCTTATCTCGTCACTGCCAACAAAGCTAAGGGAGAGTTCTGCCGGCTCAGGAACGTCGATTTTATCCATAGCCCAAAGAGCAAGGTACGCCAGTTGATCGAGTTGGAGTTGATAATCGATAGGCTCAGACTGTGAAAGCAGTACCTCGTACTGCCTACTACCTAAGCCGAATTGATCTGGGGTATATGCAAAAAAGCTTTCAAACATTATCACTCGGTCATGCGTCTGTTTTCGTGTTGCTCATAGGCTGCGACGATGTGTTGAACCAGGGTGTGGCGTACGACATCCTTACCGGTCAGTTCGACAAAGGCGATGTCGTTGACATCGATAAGAATGTTTCGCACTGTGGTCAGACCGCTGAGACGCATCGGTAGGTCGATCTGGGTGACATCGCCAGTGATGACCATTTTTGAGCCGAAACCCAGTCTGGTCAGAAACATCTTCATTTGGTCAGGAGTGGTATTTTGCGCTTCATCCAAGATTATGAAGCTGTCGTTTAAGGTGCGTCCGCGCATATATGCTAACGGAGCGATTTCAATGACGCCCTGCTCGATCTGCTGGGTGCTTTTGTCGGTCTCGGTCATCTCAAACAGTGCATCGTAAAGTGGCCTGATGTAGGGGTCGATCTTCTCGTTCAAGGTTCCCGGCAGGTAGCCGAGGTGCTCTCCTGCTTCAACGACTGGGCGGGTTAGAATCAGTCGGCTGACTTCCTTGCGCTGTAGAGCTGCTACCGCCATAGCCATTGCCAGATAGGTCTTACCTGTGCCGGCGGGTCCGATGGCAAAGGTCACTGTGTTTGCGCGTATAGCGTCAACATAGTGCTTCTGACCTGCAGTCTTAGCGCGTATTACCCGTCCGCGATATGTCAGGAGTATGTCATCTCTAAGGATAGAAGGAGCCAACTGGCTATGCCTGATGATCTCGATTGAGCGCACCAGCTCATCTGTGCTGATTTCAGAGCCTGACTCGATGATGCTGATCATATCGGTGAACAGTTCGGTTAGTATCGTGACCTCGATTGCGTCGCCGACAATATCTATCTGGTCACCACGTAAAGTGATTCGTGCACCCAACTGCTCTTCGATTATCCGCAAAAAGATATCATTCACTCCGACCAGTTTGGCTACGTCAAGCCCAGCTGGAATTGTAAGTGATAGACGAGTACGCTCCATATTATCCCTTCGGTTGTCTGCTCATCAGCATTCTATCAGCTAATTTGCGAAGACGGGTGGTGCGCATTTGTTACGAACATGATCTGCTTACCCTTTGTTTGGTAGCCGGTGAACTGAACGCTGAGTAAGGTTCCTGGCGGGATTTGCGAGTCAAGGCTTACCAGGTGGTAGCTTTCAGAGTGGGCTCTGCCGGGAACCTCAACCAGTACCTGCTCAGTAGTACCAAGGCGCCGCACGATGTCTGCTTGGGCTAGCTCATCTGCCAGTTGGCTTAGACGAGCTGATCGCTCACGCTTGATGGCAGGTGCAATCTGGTCATGCAGCTCCGCAGCTGGCGTTCCGGTTCTGGCAGAGTATCTGAAAACGTGAATGCGCATGAAAGCCATCTCTCGGCAGAAGTCCAAAGTCTCTTGGAAGTCTGCCTCTGACTCGCCAGGAAAACCGACGATCACATCGGTCGAGAGAGCAAGTCGTGGTAGCTGCTTTCTAGCAGCAGCCACACGCTCATAATAAGCAGCAGTGTCGTAAGGACGACCCATCGCGGCTAGGATTCGGTCTGATCCGCTTTGTAGGGGTAGGTGAAGGTGTGCGCAGACTCGTCCTTTGCTGCTGGCAATCAATGCATTCAGGTCGTCTGTCGCATCGTTGGGCTCCAGGCTCGATAGGCGAAAGCGTGGTTTGTCTGTAACTTCAAGCAGGGTTTGCATAAGCCTGGTCAGATCGGATTGGGTGTCGTCTGTTCTGCCAGTCTGACAACGGTAACTGCCAAGGTTCACACCGGTCAGAACGATCTCAAGCGTCCCTCGAGCTTCAGCCTCCTGAGCCCGAGAAATGATATCGGACTCAAGCTCTGAGCGAGCAGGGCCTCGCGCGTGAGCTACGATGCAGAAAGTGCAGTGACCGTTACAGCCATCCTGGATTTTCAGGTTGTATCTCGTGCGCTCGGCGGCAGGTATCGTCGCGCCACCTGCCCACGCATCGTCTGCCGTCACGCCACCTGCTATCGCGCCACCTGCCCACGCGCCAGCACCATCGCCTACCAAGCCTAGCAGTTCTATCGCTCTGCTCAGCGCTTCAGGCCACTCTTTTGCTGTGGATACTCTGCTGTCAATAGCAGCAAAGCGCTCAGCAGCAATAGCAATCGCGCAACCGCTGGCAAGAACCTGCTTAGATGAATGTAAAGCCAGCATGCTGCGTATTGCCTTACGGGTCTTGCTTTCTGCCTCGGCGGTGACAGTGCAGGTGGTGATAATAATCAGATCCGCAAGCTCAGGGGTCGTCCGGATCGCTCCAGCAGATACAAGGCCAGCAGCAATCAGTTCGCTGTCTGCCTGGCTGATTTTACAGCCGAGATAGTGAATCGCAAAAGCAGGCCTGGCAACAGCCGCACCATCAAATGCCACATTATAAAGCTCGGTATTCATGTCAGACATCAAAAACGCTGCAACGGCGATGCAGGTATAAATTACGACAAGGCATCCCGGATACGCTGAATCGGAGTGCGTTTCTCGCGCACCTCATCGCCGAACTCGGTTGCCAGCTCTTCTAACAGCTCACGCTGCCGATTGGTCAGGCGCTTGGGAATAACCACCTCAACGTGGGCAAACAGGTCGCCACGTTGCTCGCGATGCATCCGCGGTAGACCTCGGTCACGCACCCGGATACGCTGCCCGTTCTGGCAACCCGCCGGAATCACGATCTCGACAGACTCTTCAGGCATGATGCCATCGATATTGACTGTCGCTCCCAGCGCTGCCTGGGTCAGAGATATCTGGATAAGGGCATGGAGGTTTTCTCCATCCCTATCAAATCTGTCGTTGTCATCGATTCGCACAGTGACAATAAGGCTGCCGGCTCTGGCACCATGTAAGCCGGCTTCTCCGAATCCGGAAAGGCGCAGCCGTTGTCCGTCGCGGA
>WQXZ01000071.1 GCA_009781525.1 Coriobacteriia bacterium
ATGTTGACATGTGGCTTACCGCGCTCGAACTTTGCTTTTGCCATTTTCTTTTCCTTCCTAAAACCTTTGCCCTTCCCGGGCTTCTTACCTTGCCCCAACAAGGGCGGAAATGCTTACTTTGTCTTACTTTTCTCTAAAACAACCTTCACTAAATATCTTGGCGCTTCGTTGCCTCTTGCACAAAAACGCTGGTTTCTCTGGTAGCGGTGATTGGATTTGAACCAATGACGCCACGGGTATGAACCGTGTGCTCTGACCACCTGAGCTACACCGCCGCTAGTGGAGCCCACAACCGGACTTGAACCGGTGACCTCTTCCTTACCAAGGAAGTGCTCTACCGACTGAGCTATATGGGCCTTCGCTTGTATCTTTGCTCGGCACTTATCCTAACAACGAAGATGGTGGGGGCGTACGGATTTGAACCGCAGTAGGCGTAGCCAACGGGTTTACAGCCCGTCCCCTTTAACCACTCGGGCACACCCCCATCCGCAAACAATCGTAGCGTCTGATTATGTCGTCAGCAGTGTCAAGCTAAAACAAAGATTCATTTTCCAAGCTGCATGCTCACGCACGCACCACTTACTTGCGCGCTTGAGCTAGAGAATAGTAATAGATAATAAGCTTACTGTCAACGATAACAACGCTACCGGGCGTATCTACAGTTATTTCTTTTCATACCGATACTATTCATCAAGAGATTATACGCCTGTCAGGAGAGCTTAACTGTATCTCGCAAACAACACATCAAACGCTTCGGCCTTTAAGTCACGTGCACCCACTGCTATCTTGGCGTATTAAGATTTGCTTTTATCCACGTAATCATGGCAAAAATATCAGGTGCTCCACCAGCAGTTCGGAAGCCGGTCAGCCAGGCAGAGATCATCAGGGCTAGGATGACCATAGAAAAAATAACTGCGACCCAGACGACAGGCATAACTATCCGACGCAGCTTGCTGCTTTTGCGCTTTCCGCTTGAAGCCCTTGAGAATAAAAGGTTCTGATACCTTTGCTTGGCAGAGTCGTTCTGCAGCAGTGCTTCATCAGTTATTTGATTATTGGCATGGTATTCAGATAATGACTGTAGTATTGCCTCATTTACCTGGGAATCGGTGTCATCTGGTTGCTCAGCGCTGTTCTCTTGTTCGTCAGCCATCATGCCTCTTTCAAAAAAGAACCTTCAAAACACTGACAGATTCTACCAGAAAGCATTCGAGTAGCCCAATACACATGTCAATTCGCTGTGAGTGCATGTTGTTTGCAGTAGACAAAATGTTAATCAATTACGCCAACTCAATACTCTCATTCAGTGTTAAGGTCGACTAGAACAAGAAAGTCGGACTGGATATACACCGATCAAAGGGGTTTGACATGGGAATTCTACAGAATATTATCAGCGATGTTGATGCCAGCAGCAGTATCGAAGACACAGTAAAAGAGAGCTTGACCTACCTGATGGAGCTTGCTGAGAGCAAAGCGCTAATTTTTGAACAAGCCATAATAAATGACCTGACTACCGGCAAGACAATTGACTTACTGTCTGTGCCAACCACACGAACCATCAGTAAACGAATCGAGTACCGTGCGGTAACCTCAAACACCACCAGCAACATCTTGGAGGTCATAACATCAGCCGTCTTTGAAATGGTTGGCAGTCAAAGTGTAAAGGGCGTTGTCAACGGCATAGTCGGGGTGGCACATGATGTCCTGGACACCGTCCTAGGTGTAGCAGCTGGGCAGGAAAAAACCATGACCAGCTATATAGTAGCTCCTGTTTTCCCGTCTATCAGACGATACGACTTCGCGTTCTGGGCTCGCGGTGTCTCCGCCAAAGCAATCAGGCAGCACGTTCAAGCTGCAATAGTCTGCGTCGTCTACGAATCAGCTGTGGATGTCAATAAAATCACCTTAAGCGACTTCCTGACGATCTATGCCCCCGTTATCAATAAAGCATATCCTGACAACGATAATAATGTGGATAAATTTTCGATGATTGCTGAAGCAAAGGCTCTTTACCAGGTACTCATAACTGACCAAACGAGAAGCCTGAGTGAAGCAGGAGGTCTAAGAGTGGCTCAAATATCACAGGGATCAGACAGAGCGCAGGCTTCAGGAGATGTGATTTCTGATAGTAACCTGGCTATTCTGCTTGGTATTACTGAAGATGAGATTGCTACAGTACTCGCCAATTCAGCAGTACGAAAAACACCGTTTGGCTTCTGACTATCAATTAACGCGCCTCGGCTGCGGCTTCGCTGGCACCATCTGTGACAGTGCGCAGTGTTGCCTTCGCGGTATTTCGTACGTATCATTTGAACCTGTGGCATGTCGATCATTTCCTTTCAAACCTCCTTGGTCGTGTTGTGACAATCAAGGATACCGATACGGATCTAAAGGTCGGCGTGCCTCACGCTGATAGTGGCAATTTTTTCTCGCCGATTATGAAAAGTGGTCACGCTGATTCGGGGGTGCGGACGTTTTCTGGACTTACTTCGGCTGGCATTATGCTTTGTCTGCAAAGGCTCGGATGCGAAACGATAGGGCTCGTTTAAGGAGGGCGCATAGGTCTTTTAACCACCGCTTGACCTTAATAAGGTCTTTGGTACAATAGCAAAACCGTTTTTTCATGGTCGGGTAGCTCAGTCGGTAGAGCAGCGGACTGAAAATCCGCGTGTCGCCAGTTCAAGTCTGGCTCCGACCACCAGGTTTTTCTGGCATCGCAATGCCATTAGAATAAAAGGAGAAAGAAAATGTCCCATGTTTGTTCAGTCTGCGGAAAGCACCCCGTAGCTGGTCGTAATGTCAGTCACTCACACCGAGTAACCAATCGTGTCGTTCGGCCGAATGTGCAAAAGCTGACGATTGAGGTTAACGGCCACGTCAAGAAAGCTCGTGTCTGCACCAAATGTCTGAAAGCCGGCAAGGTCAAACGCGCATAAGCACACTACGCAAATCTTTCAGAGTAAAACCGGCGCCGCTTGTATTACAGGCGGCGTTTTTGCGTACCATGCAACCCATTAAGTACATAATAAACCTGCCAGGTGCGCTACTCAGCCGCTTCGTTTTCTCCTGACACCGCCGGAGCTGGAACCACAACGATCAGATCACCTGAATGCACCTCTATCACAGGCTCTACTGCAGTCGGAACATTCGAAACCCCGAGCGAGCTATTCGGATGCAACTCAGCTCGGTCGAGCTCCCACTTATAGCCAACGGCTGAAACCGTGGCCACTCCTCCCCATGCAACCAGTGATACAGTCAGGTCGCTCATATTGTCCAGGTCTGAGCCCAGGGCTACCTGAAGACGTGAGCGTGCTCCCGGGTTGCTCAAAAAAATCAAGGTCTGGTCGGTTTCTACCACGGTTACCGCAAGCCCCTTGCGACCGGCTGCAACCAGGTTACCGATAGCAGCCAGCTCGTGGTCGATTCGACCACCAACCACGTTGGTCGCCACCATGTCGCTGTAACCACGCTCAATAATCTGGTTAATCGCCAGCTCGAAGTCGGTCGCGTCTTTCTCAGAAGAAAACGTGATTGTCTCCACATCTTGGTCTTGGAAAACCTTGACGATTTCAGGATCAATCGAGTCCATGTCGCCAATCAGCAGGTCGGGAATGACTCCGGCTTCAAAGCACCATTTGGCGCCGGAATCGACCGCTACCACAAAGCTCATACCCTCGGACATCTCCCAAAGCACCTCAGGAGCCACACCGAGCGGCGAGCCGGATACCAGCATGGCAAAATGTTTTTCATTGAAGTCCATCTTGTTCTCTCAATCTGTAATAACCGACGTGTGTTATGCAAAATACTCGCTCTCTGACGCAGCCAATCGATGCTATGCAGCACCGCGACTACGCGCTGGAGCCGCCCTGTCCAGGACCGGCATTATGGCAATAGCGCACACTGCCGAGGCAACGAGAGACGGCAACAGGTAACTGATATTGTATACAAGTGAGTAGACCCAGACGTTCTGACCGCCAGCGTATTCCGCAAAAAAGAGCACTCCTGAAAGCACGTGGCTGATGAATCTGCCGGTTCCACCGACGAAAAATGCCACAGTCGCTACAGCCGATTTTCGCGTGAGCTGGAGCAGGGTGGGCGCGAATGATGTAGCGCTGGTGCTTGGGCTGGGGGTGGCTGCTGCACTGGCTTGGGCAACGCTGGCACTTGCGCTGGGAGTCGCTATCACCGAAGGCTTGCCATAATACAATGTGGAGAAAACCCCGACCCCCATGCCGAAAAGCAGGTAGGGCAGCGGATAGTCCAGTATCACCTGGGCGTGGTAAAGGATGAATGGCTCCATGATAAGGTCGACCAAACCAAATGTTGTTCCGGCAATCGCACCCGTCAAGGCTCCGCGACGCAGAGCGATGATGGCGATCGGCAGCATTGCCAGGGAGATGGATCCACCTGCGATGTTAATCGGCAAGCGCAACGCAACAAGATTAAGTGCCGCAGAAAGTGCAACGCAAAGTGATGCTTCGACAATAGTTTGGGTACGCTGATTGCGCATTGACGACTCCTTTGTCGGCCTGCATTATCAGACCGCTCATATCGGTCGCACCCTCCGGCGTCTATTCACGGGAGGGTGCCTCTCAGCCTATATCGGCTCCCGAAGGATTTATGGTGCCACGTACTTTAACACATTATTATCGTTGTCAGCGTGGGTCGTTTGTTGAGTAAAGAGGCTTACTCTCGAGTCGGCAATGTGTTAGACTTTGAGCGCAGTGTCCGTCCGTAATCCGGACACGCCTTGAGATTTTGCGCTAGCTATCCGAAGCTAGCGCTTATTCTTTCTTTGGCGAATCCGCCGTTTAGCTGCACTGGCAGCCTCGAGCACCGCAAGCGTTGCAGAAACAATAGTCGCAACAGCTGCAGCAATCTGTAAGCTTATAGGCATAGGCATCCCACCTCCTCTCTTTTGAACCATGAGAAGGCGTGCCCAACAACGAACACTACGCAGCAGGCATACTATCACAAGCGCGCCACAAGAAGAGGCATAAACGAACAAACGTTTGTGCAGCTTACGTCAACTCTATTTTGCTGGCGAGTAATAATCATGAACCGATTCCGAGCACAGCAAAGAGAGAGATTATCGTCGCAGTCCAGTGAAACTCACAGCGGAAACTCAAGAGAAATGTTTGCTGCCGGATCGGCAATGTGTTAGACTCTGAGCGCAGTGTCCGTCCGGAAGCCGGACACGCCTTGGAGTTTTAGCGCTAGTTAACCGAAGCTAGCGCTTTTTCTTTCTTTGGCGAATCCGCCGTTTAGCTGCCCTGGCAGCCTCGAGCACCGCAAGCGTTGCAGAAACAATAGTCGCAACAGCTGCAGCAATCTGTAAGCTTATTGGCATAGGCATCTCACCTCCTCTCCTTTATTTCATGAGAAGGCGTGCCCAACAACGAACACTACGCAGCAGGCATACTATCACAAGCGCGCCACAAGAAGAGGCATAAACGAACAAACGTTTGTGTATGTGTGTGCTCTGCTCAATCAGCTTGCGATTACATCTGAAGACTAAAAATCATCCCTAAGACACAGCAAGGACAAGTTTGTGGCAAGGAGCTTGTGGCGAACCCAGAAAAAAGTTTGACAAGCTT
The DNA here is from genome assembly GCA_009781525.1 of Coriobacteriia bacterium. Classification (GTDB taxonomy): domain Bacteria; phylum Actinomycetota; class Coriobacteriia; order Coriobacteriales; family UBA8131; genus WQXZ01. Next base: position 5,598 of record WQXZ01000071.1, read on the forward strand.
TTTCATTACACATCGAACAACTAGCGCAATAACCCGCTGGGCTAACGCTTAGAGAGGTTCATGTGCGTATCGTTCTTTCATACCAATCAGATCTGCAAATCTATGAACAGATAAAAGAGCACATTAAAACTGACATCTTAAGTGGTCAGATCAGCGAAGGAGACGCCTTACCTTCGATTCGCCAACTGGCTCGTGAGCTGAAAGTCAGTGTGATTACCACGACCCGCGCTTATAGCGATTTAGAGCTCGAAGGATTCATCAGCACTGTTCCGGGCAAGGGATGCTACGTGAAGCAAGTTGACAGTGCAATCATTCGTGCGCAGTACCTGCAAAGAACTGAGGCTGCCCTGATGGTTGCACTCCAACATGCCAGTACCGCTGGCTTAACAACACGGGAGATTCATGATTTGCTTGACAAACTGAAGGAGCAGGCAGATGCATAACGCAATCGAGGTTAGAAACCTGACTAAAATGTACCAAGCGGATACATCACCGGTTTCATCGGGCAAAACGGTGCCGGAAAGACGACAACCATCAAATCACTTTTGGGAATGACAGTTATTGAAAACGGCGAGATAACGCTGCTAGAAAGGTCACATAACGAAACTTCAGTAAAGGACGAAATTGGGGTGTTGCTTGACCAACCAATCTATCCTCCTAATAGGACTCCTCTTGACATTGCTAAGGTTACTGGATTGTTTTATAGCCGCTGGAGCGACACGACGTTCTTCAGATATCTAGCTAGTTTTATGCTTGATCGCCATCAGCAATATGAAACCATGTCCCGAGGAATGCGAATAAAGCTTGGTTTGGCAGTAGCCCTGTCTCATGATGCAAAGCTGCTAATTCTTGACGAGCCAAGCTCTGGATTAGATCCCGTAATGCGCGACGAAATGCTAGACATACTTAGAGACTTTATTGTTGATGAAGAAAGAGCAATTTTTTCAGTACACATATCACAAGCAATTTGGAAAAGGTTGCGGACTACATAGTCTACATTCACAAAGGTCAGATCATCTATAGCGGCACCAAAGATGAGCTGATCGAGCGGTATTGCCTGGTAAGAGGCGGCAATGAAGAGCTTGATAGTGTTCAGAGCAAAGGAGGATTCGGTCTTTGAAAGCACATTGCTGGTTTCGATGGTTTGATTGAAGTCGATAACCTTGGTGGACTTCCTTCAGGAGTTGTAACAGAGCCTGCCACTCTAGATGACATCATGATATGTATAAGCAGGACAGATTCGAGAATACTATGAAACCTGATATGATTCGCAATCTTCTGGTACTGAACTGGCGAAAAACGAGGCCAGCTCAAAAATACTATGTGCCATTATTTGTACTTGCTGGAATTGTCGGCTGCTTTGTTTCTCCAGAAATCTCTGTACTCGCTTATATGTTTCTTGCAATTGCGTTTTCAAAAGAATCATATGCATTCGACGAGAAATGGGCACTACACTATCTATACTAATAGGTTAAAAGTTATCGAAGAGATCTACAAACTTGCTATCAACAACTTCGGGATGTTTTGTCTGCGATTGATATTAGTAACGGTTTTACTGTTCGCTTGTACATATATGCTGTCAATATGAATATATAACAAACGAGATTTCTAATAGAGTGGCTAAACCATTTTCTTATTCGTATTCGTATAATTACCTGATTAGCGAATAGCATTACGTAATGCAGAGTAGTAGAATTACGCTGACGATTGGAGAAAAATGCAAACAGCCACAATAAATGTAAGGATCAACCAGAGCCTTAAGCAACAGGGAGACGCTGTGTTTGAGCGCCAGGGTATAACAATATCTGAGATCGTTCGTGCACTATATCAATATGCTGCTTCAGAACAGAGACTGCCCGACTTCATCCAAGGCGCAGAAGAAGAAAAAGCTGAACAGAGATTGAGGAGACTACAACTTCTTAACGAAATGACCGGAGTCATCAGCGATAAAACCACTGCGCTTGCTGACATACGCTGGGAGCGACTGCAGCGTCAAATTAGGCCAGGTACATAATAATGAAGGTATGCTTTGACACGAATGTGATCATTGATATATTAGCTTCGACAGAAGACATACTGCACTCATATAGTTCGTATGATGTAGCTGTAACAAAAGACTTTGAGGTCTGCATGCCGATGTTCACCTCCAGTGATATTGCATACATTCTTTATCGAAACGGTTTTAGAGGTGGGCAACTACATGAGCGCATGCAAAACCTTTTTGAGATGTTCGATATCTTTGACGGACAACCAAGCGATAGCTTCCAAGCTTTAGAAAGTGGTATGACAGATTATGAAGACGCCTTGCTGGCATATGCTGCAAAGCGAAATAACATTGATCTGATTGTTACAAGAAATAAAAAAGACTTTGCGCACTCACCAGTTGACGTTATCACTCCACAAGAGTTTGTGGAACTATTCAAGCCTCCTAACGTATCGTATTCGTTGGGCCAGGTTGACGACGAGGCTAACTAGACTCAAACTACTCCGCTGCTGCCTTGACGGGTGTTTTTGATAAAGCGAACGCTGGAGTCTTGAGCATTCATCACAACTGAGCTGGTGGTAACGAAGCCAGATGGATCCGTGTAGACACCTGCCAGCATCTCCCCATCGGTAACACCCGTGGCGACAAACACAGCTTCTTCTGAATTCACCAGCATGTCCATGGTAAGGGGGGCATCTAAGTCGATACCGGCAGTGGCTTCGGCTCGCTGGCGCTTTTCGACCCCGTTCTTATCCAGATCAAAAGCCATCCGACCCATGAAAAAGCCGCCGATTGCTTTGAGTCCGGCTGCAGCCAGCACTCCTTCGGGCGCGCCGCCTGATCCCAGGTAGAGGTCATATCCAGTGCCGGGCATGGCGGTTGCGATGGCTCCGAACACGTCGCCGTCGTCTATCATGCGAATGCGGGCACCAGCCGCTCTGACCTGAGCAATCAGCTCGTCATGTCGGTCGCGCAGCAGGATGCAGACATTGACTTCTTCAACTGGCTTATTCAAGGCTTTGGCAACTATCCGAATGTTTTCAGCGGGGGATTTGTCGATATGCAGCTCACCGGTTGCTGCCGCTTCTGAGCCGGCTGCGATCTTCCACATGTATGTGTCTGGGGCGTGCAGCAGGG
>WQXZ01000072.1 GCA_009781525.1 Coriobacteriia bacterium
AAGAAGCTGCTAGCTTTATCTTTGTGCCAATATCTGGACACCTTGATTTCATGGGTTATGGCAACCATTGAAGCATTTGATTGGATGCAGAAATCAGTAGTGCTTCAAAACTAGGGGTTAGAGAGTAACCCCTAGTTAGTAGAACTCTGGCTTGTACTCTCGGCTAACTAAGGCTGACAGGGCTTCATCGAGAGGTTGATTATCCCAGATGATAGAGTTCACTTGCTCGCATATCGGCATTTCTACACCGTAACGTAGAGCTACTCTAGCTACGGTGCGTGCAGCAAGCGCTCCTTCGACCACCATGTGGGTGCGTGCCTGATAGGCTTCCAGGCTACCACCTTGAGCCAGTTCATAACCAAAACTGCGATTGCGGGAGTGCTGGGATGTACAGGTTGCCACCAGGTCGCCCATCCCGGCAAGACCCATGCAGGTCAGCGGGTCTCCGCCTACTGCTTCGACAAGCCTGGCAATCTCAGCGAGACCGCGGGTCATCAGGAGGGCTGCGGTGTTGTCTCCGAAGCCAAGTCCAGCGGCGAGGCCGCAGGCAATAGCGATTACATTCTTGGCAGCTCCGCAGAGCTGAACGCCGACTGTGTCGGTTGAGGTATATATGCGGAAGGTCGGGGTTCCCATCAGCTCTTGAAAATATAGCGCGCAGGACTCGCTGTCAGAAGCAACTACTGCAGCAGCAGGAATCTCACGGCAGACTTCTTCGGCATGATTGGGGCCAGAGAGAACTGCAATCCGATTCGGTTTTTTGATGATCTGCCCCAGTTTGTCGTGTAGCAGCGCGCCTCTTTCGGGGTCTAGTCCCTTGCTTAGGATTATTACTGGAACATCAGCGGCCAATAGCGGCTTGAGCTTTTTGCCCACTTCAGCCAGTGCATTCGATGGTGTGACCAGTACCACAGCCTCGGCATCAGCAACAGCTGCCTTCAGGTCGCTCTCTGCTTTGACAGTGTCAGGAAACACCAGGTCAGTGAGGTAGCGCAGGTTGCGATGATTCGAGTTGATGCTCTCGACCAAAGCCGGGTCTCGTGCCCAGATAGTGACGGAGATTCCCTTGTTGCCGAGTAACCAAGCGACAGCAGAGCCCCAGGATCCAGCGCCGATGACAGCGACTTTGCGGTTGACAGGGGTGGCGGGGGCGGCGAGAGCGGCAGCGGGCGCATCGGGAGCAGTGGCGGGGGTAGCAGCCACGTCGGCAGCACCAACCGCGTCCGCCACGTCGGCCGCACCAGCCGCGTCCGCCTGCTCGGTCGCACCAGCAACACCAATCGCATCTGAACAAGTCATCTAGGCCTCCTCTTTTGCCAAAGCATCCTTTTTGGCGCCTATCCGGTTCTCATTTCCGGCACGTAGTCGGGCAATGTTTCCTCGATGCGCCCAGATTACCAGGCTCGCCGACAAGCAAACCATTCCGATAAAGAAAGGCTCACCATGCATTGCCCAAGCGGCCACAAAGGGAGCAACTAAAGCCGCAGATATCGAACCGACGCTGACATAGCGGGTAACGATGGTTAATAGAGCAAACACGCTGGCAAGAACAACAAGACTAATAGGTCCAAAAGCAAAGAACAGGGCTCCTGCAGCCACAGCAATGCCCTTACCACCTTTAAACTTCAACCAAGGGCTGAACACGTGACCGCAGATGGCTCCGAAAAAACCGACACCCGCAACCAATCCAAAGGCATGAGTAGTTGCAACTGCCAGACTTTCTGCATCAATGATGCTTTTGCCAAAGATCACCAGCTTGGCGCTACCGATAACGATTGCTTCTGTGCCACTTGCGGACAGATCCACTACCAGCATCACAGCCAGTACCATTGAGATAAAACCAGCCAGGATGCCTTTTAAAAAGTCCAGGCAAAACACCGCCACTCCTCCGACTGCCCCCATTGTGCGAAAAGCGTTAGTAGTGCCGATATTGCCAGAGCCATGCTCGCGGATATCCTGACGATAGAATAGACGAGAGATGATAACGCCCCATGGTATTGAACCTAGAAGAAACGAGAGCAAGAAAGCTATGGCAGAGAAAAACAAGATCTTATCCATAATTTGACCTCAACTGACTCGAGTAGCAAGATGAACCGTGAGCGACAAACACAGCTAGTCCTTCCTGCGAAACTTCAGCTTGACCGGGGTGCCCTCGAGCGGCAGGGCTGCACGCAGGCGGTTCTCAAGATAACGTTCAAAGTTGTCGTCGATTATCTGTGGATGGTTAGCAAAGAAGGTGAAAACCGGCGGCTTTCTGCCGGTTTGGGTGACATAGTTGATGCGCAGGCGCATGCGACCCTGGCTGATAGTGTGGCCGAAGTCGCGCAGCTCAGTCAGCAAGGCGTTCAGCGCAGAGGTCTTGAACTGGGTGCTGTAGCTTTCGTAGACCTGGTCGATTGCGTCCCAGATGCGATGGGTGCTGCGTCCGGTCAGAGCCGAAATCGGGATGATGGGCGCGTAGGCGACAAAAGGCATGTCCTCTTCGACCTGTTGGCGCACCTTCAAGCGGCTTTCAGGGGTTTGCAGCTGATCCCACTTGTTGATAAGAATTACCAGTGCTGAGCCACGCTCTTCTGCCAGGCGGGCAACACGTTGATCCTGGTCGGTTAGCCCCAAGGTTGCGTCCACCAGTAGCAGGGCAACGTCGGCGCGGTCGATGGCGCGTAGAGCGCGGACGAATCCGTAGTATTCGACATCGGCGGATATCTGTGACTTGCGGCGAATGCCAGCGGTGTCGATGATGCGGTAGTTGATGCCATTGCGGGTTATGACCGAGTCAATGGCATCGCGGGTGGTTCCTGCTACCTCGCTGACAATCGAGCGTTCGGTGCCCAGCAGACGGTTGGTCAAGGTTGACTTGCCAGCGTTCGGGCGACCGATAATGGCGACGCAGATTTCGGTAACCCCCGCAGCAGTGGGATCCAGCGACTCCGCGTCGGCACTCGGCAGCAGTGCCACCAGTGCATCCAGCAGGTCTCCGGTGCCATGACCGTGTAAGCCCGAGACAGACCATGGCTCGCCCAAGCCAAGCTTGTAGAACTCCCAAAGCTGGTCTTCGCGCATCGGTTCGTCAACCTTATTAACCAGCAGCATCACCGGACGACCAGAGCGATTTAAAATGCGAGCAACTTCACTATCGTCATATATCAACCCGTTTTGGCCATCGACCATAAACAACACAACATCGGCTTCCTCGCAGGCAACCAGCGCCTGATTGCGAATCGAGCGCTGAAAAGTATCGTCGCCACCCATCTCAATACCGCCGGTATCAATCAACATAAACTCGCAGCCGTTCCACTCCGCGACGTGATAGCTGCGGTCGCGCGTCACCCCGCGTTCAGCATGCACAATGGCCTCATTGGTTTGGGCAATGCGGTTAACGAAAGTGGATTTGCCGACATTCGGTCGACCAACCACGGCAACGATCGGAAGGTTCACAAAACACTCACTCTCTGCGCTGGTAAAGGTCAGGCTGATGCTAATAGGTTACCACATGCAGCTTGTAGCTAACCGCCTCCTGCAGTTGTTGCAGCGTATAGCCATCAAGAGTAAGCTCGTCCGAGTTAAAGATAACACTGGGGATAAGAACCCGCTTTTTCTGGTTGGATGGTGCATTATCCAGCGAATTAAGCGCGTCGATGATGTCAGCACCTGTCAAAAGACCTGTGACATTCACGCATCCGCTGAAGAATTGGTTGGCTACCGGTAGAACGCTCAGCTGGTGCGCATGCGGTGAGCCTGCGACCAGTTGCTCAAGTATTGGAGCGAAGGCAGTTCCTGTGAGTAGTATCAGGTGGGTAGCAGCGGGAGTATGCGAGCTGGTTTGGCTGACTGTATCATCTGTCTCAGCTGCTTGCATGATGGTGTCTAGAATGGCAAGCCACTCAGAAATGAAGCTGCGAACCATACCGATGCCGTTTTCGTATTGTGGAAAGTCGCCGTAGTATTCGAGACCCGGCAGCTCGCGTCTCGCCAGTAAGAACCAATCGTCAGCCAGTTGCACCTGTGGTGCAAGCGGCAACAGCCAGTCAATCAACTGCTCTGCTTGCGCGGGTGTATGCGAACTCTGCTGCTCTGCATAGCGCGTGTAGGCGTAGGGAACGATTCCTGTTGATAGTATCTGAGGGTGCCTGGCAATCCAAGCCAGAGTCTCTGCCAGTATGTTACCGTCATTTACCCCTGGCACCAAGACAATCTGCGTATGAAACTCGATGCCAGCAGCTAGTAAAGCTTCCAGGTTGTCGAAGCTAACTTGAGCATTGCTACCAATCAAGCCGCTACGAACTTCCGGCTGTACTGCATGTAGCGAGACATTCAAAGGTGAGAGGCGTTGTGCGATTATTCGGTTTATGTCGGTCTGGTCAAGGTTAGAAAGCGTGACAAAGTTTCCCTGTAGAAATGACAGTCGGAAGTCATCATCACGCTGGTAAAGTGCTGAGCGAAGCCCCTCAGGCAGCATGTTCAGAAAGCAGAAACTGCAACTGTTGACGCAGGTGCGCATACCGTCGAATAGCGGTTGCTCAAACTCGATTCCCCAGGGTTCGGATAAGGTTCGTCTGAGGGAGAAATGCTCGGGAGCAGCGGTGGCTGCAGAGACTGAAGTCGCCACCTCCGCAGTTTCTGTGTCAGCACTTGAAGTGTCAGTTGCTGCTGTTGAGCCGCCAGCAGCTCTCACGATTTCAAGCTCAAGCTGACAACCATCGCTCAGCCAAAGCCAGTCAATGATATCGCGCAGTACCTTACCGTTGACATTGATGACAATCATGCCTGGTTTTAGCCCAGCCTGATCTGCTGGCGAATCAGTGGTAATCGAAGAAACAAAAGCTCGAGATGTGGCTGGCACCTGAGCCTGGGCGTAACAGTTGTTTTGTCGAGTTTCCATTAAGCTGAACACCACTTATTTCATGCTTCTTCCACTACACTTTTGATATCTAGTAGTGCCGCGATCTGCTGACCAATCTCATGCAGTTGCTCTGGGGATATCTTGCCAATACATGTTCCAAGCTCAGTTCTTGCTACTGTGACGATCTTCTCAGTCATAACATAGCTTTTTGAAACAAGACCGTTTGTTATCTTTGGTTCTATAAGCACCCGAGTGGGAATATCAGAAGAATCATAAGATGTGAAAAGACACAGGATTATAGAATCAAACTGATCTCCTATAGAGCCTTGAATTATTACAACCGGTCGTGCTTTGCTCGCATATCTATCATCCTGCAAAGTCCAGATTTCACCGCGCTGCATCTATGACTCGCTTTGACATCCTAGTGGCAAACTCAGTTGCCTCTTCCTCTGACGCAAATGGTTCAAAGTCTGGTTGTGATCTGACTTTAACTTCATATGGAAAACCTCTGCACTCATTAAATGCTGCAATGAACATTCGCATAGCATCAGAAGGTGTTGTGCCAAGCATCTTGGTGTTAGCAAGAAACTCTTCAGCTTGTTTTTCGTCGACTCTTGTTGATAACTGTCTTGTTGACATATAACCTCCTTAACACAAGAACTATTGCTAACATATCTTAACATATTGTTTAGTTATCGTTGTGATCGCAAGCACGAAGTACTTGGCTGTGGCAATCCAAAAAGGGGCTTGCAAATGATCGAGAGTCACTACGACCGCTACTCACACCTGCCCGCTTTTGGATCTATCGCTGCGCTCTGGATGACGGTTGCGAGCTCGAACACGAAATACTTTTTTTACTAGCATAGATTAACGATAAGCGGTAATTACATAGGCTATTTCTGCTACCTAATACCTCTGAGAGCGAAAAGGACATCGTAGAAGCTCTATCGCAGCCTCCATGTGTGGTAATAAATACCACAGTAGTTTGGCGTTTACCACATGGTTGCCTCAACAGAAAATCGCCTATCGTTAATCTGTGCTACCAACTCAGGTTTTTTGACGCGTGCATTTATCCAAGCGGTAGAGCGGCTGATTGTCGAAGGCAGGAGGGTGATTTCTTGCGTTGTTATCTGAAGAGCAACTAGAATGCAAGTCTGGAGAGATGATATAAAAAAGATCCGGTTCTATTTGTGTATTGTTCAATCCCCTGTTTTGGTAGGTGCGACAGCAGTGGCATTGTAGTCTGCGTATTCTGCCCCGAAAGCCCAGGCTGCAAATCTTATAAAGTATTTAGAACATGAAGAGCAATACGACGGGGCTCCCGCTGCAGGTTTTATCCCTGACGTAAAAACAGCCAAGGTGATTGGCTCTCAGATTATTGATAATTTGACGGGTAGAAGATCACTATTCTCTGAGGCGATCATTAAGTATGATGAGGCAAATAGATTATGGTTTGTCGCTAAGAATTATTATCCCCGGAATGGCGATATCGTTGTAATGAGGCAAGATACAGGGGAAATCATTGAAGCGCTTCTTACAAAATAGTTTTACCAGAACGCTATTCAGTTCAGAAATCTAACTGCTCAAACGTAGGTCATCTTTGTTTATGGAAAACAGCCTACGATAATTTCGTACGTATGTTTACCCCAGGAGCATAGACAAGACCTTCTGAACATGGTCTATTTGCTCTTTGGGGGTGGAGGCTCCAGCGGTGATGCCTACTGAATAAGAGCCGGTGAACCAGAAAGCATCGAGTTCTTCGGCTTGCTCGATGTGGTAGGTTCGGCTGCATACGGCGGAGCAGAGCTCGGACAGGCGGGTGGTGTTTGATGAGTTGCGTCCACCGACAACCAGCATCACGTCGACCTCTGCTGCGAGCTCGCTCGCTGCTTCTTGGCGCTTGGCGCTGTGTACGTGAGGTCGCGGAGCTGTAGGGTGTATGGGGGTCGGGGGGTTTTAGAGGTGCGGAAGGCAATAAACAAGCATGTGAAAACTTTACGTTTATAGGCTTGACGGGGGGGTGTCTCTATCTTTTTGTCAAGCGATATCTATAAATATTTTAGTCTCTTTCCTGATTGCTTCATACTTGGTTTTCGAGTGTGTTTCATGATTTATTGCTTTGAACAGCAGCGTATATGGTTTTCTCTGCAAGACAAATTAGGCTCCCTATTGAAGCCATGCAGATATGGTCAAAGCAGTCAGGCTTATGCTGTTGCCTGATAAGGTTTCTGATCCCTGACGATTGCGTACATGATCTTCATTCGCTTTCTTGCGAGCGCTATCAGAGCGGCGTTGTGCGTCTTGCCCTCTGCGCGTTTCTTGTCGTAGTACCATCTGGCATGTGGGTCTGAGCGGAGGGAAGCGAAAGCAGACAAAAACAGTGCATTTTTAAGTGCTCTGTTCCCGATTCTAGCTGCGCTTTCACCTTTGATGGAGGTACCTGACTGATGTGTCCTGGGTGCCAGTCCGGCGTATGATGCCACATGGTCTGCTGAAGGGAATGCATCGATATCGACATGCAGCAGAAAAGTCATTGCTGTCTTTATCCCGACACCAGGGATGGTGATCAGTGCCAGGTAGCTGGCGTCACCGGAGAGAAGCTCAGCTATCTTTCCCTCGATGTCTTTGCGTGCTTTGATAAGCTCAAGTATCCGGCGGGCACAGGCTGGAACCGCTGTATCCTCACGCAAGGTTGCACCACCCAGCATGACTTGCATTGAAAGCGCTGCTTCCATAAGTCGAGAGAGCAGTTGCTTGGGCACACGTTTCTGCTTGTCAGCCCAACGCACTACAGCAGCTCTGCCAGCCTTACGCATGCCCCATGGGCCACCGAAGCGCTTAAAGCAGTTTCAAGGCAAACAGGCTGGTCACAGAGTCGCCCAAGGCTCTTTCGAAAGTCGGGCTGATTTCAAGCAGATGAGCCCTCAGTCGGTTTATCTCCCGCGTCATATCGCACCTGCAGTCATCGTCATATGATGCCAGTGCAGCCAGATCGGCTCGTGTGTCGCTGCGGTTTGGGACAGGCCTGAGTGCTGTCGGTATACTGGCTGCGGTCATGGCGATGACGAAAGCATCACGTCTGTCTGTCTTGGCTTCCCCGGGCAATATACCAGCAGCTCTTCGCATAGCCAGTCCCGGCAGGTAGGCTCACGTCACATCCGGCTTTCCTGGCACAGGCGACTTAAAAGCGATCCGATGTTATTGGGTTGATCGACTACGACTTGCACTTCCCCGTATTCGAGTAGTGCAGTGAAGGTATTTGTGAGCTCTTGCTCACATTGGTTGATCTGCCGATCGGCAAGCACTGCACCTGATTTGTCGATTGCATAGATGTAGTGGAAGCTCTTACCGACATCCAAACCGACGTTTACATCATAGGTCTTCATGTTGTAACCTTTTCTCTTGAGGCCGGCCAAGGACATGAATGTGACCTGACCCTGTCTGCTGCACCCACATTACATTTAGCCTTGGTGGGATTTCACCTGGCAAGTCTCTATTAGCAGCAACAGCGTCCCAGCTCCGGTGGCAACACCCCCCGAACCCTAGATGCGGTAGGGACGATAAGCCTTGCCGGAGCTGGTGGCCGACAGCCTGAATAAACAAGCATGTGAAAACTTTACGTTTATAGGCTTGACGGGGGGGGGGGGGGAACCGGGAAGAATTTTAAAAAATTTTTAACAAGGGAAAAGGAGGGCCTGTAAAGCAAAAATGTGTCAAAAGGAAAAAAAAAAATGAACCCAATGAGGGG
>WQXZ01000073.1 GCA_009781525.1 Coriobacteriia bacterium
CCCTCCGATAATAAAAGTCAGTTGAGGGTGACCGGAAGACTCTTGCGTTGCCAACAGCTCAGCCAGATTCTCGCTTGATGTTGGTTTGCCCTGTATATCCAAAAGAACCAAACGTCCTCGACTTTGGCGTTTTGCCAAAGTCTGGTTGATGCCAGCGGCTTCCTTGGCTAAGACCTGGGTGTCTGACATACCAGCAGAAACCCTGTCGTCAACCTCGACAACATGTAAGGCAAGATAAGCAGACAGCCGCTTGGTGTACTCACCCGCTGCCTGCCGCCAATACGATTCTTTTAACTGCCCGACAGTAATGATGTCAACTGACAGGGGCATGATCAGTTACCTGTTCGCTTTAATCCCTGCCAAACCGATCTATGTCTTGTCTTAGTCAACAAACTCAATCGCAGCATTGGTCGGTAACGCCAGTGAGCAAGCAGCCTCAACCGCTTTGGTGATTCCCGCAAGCGTCACACAGCCACCATGCTGCGGAAAAGTATCAGCAGCATATTTATAGAACGCATTGGTTCCTGGAGTAGCGAACACCAGCTCAAAAGCATCGAATGTGTTGCCAAGATCATCGAACATTCCCGAGATAGCCGGACAACCTGACTCCACTGTCAGCACTACTTCCATGCCATCTTCAGTCAGAGCCTCAACCGTTGCAGTAAAACCACAGACCCCAGGATTTATTACTACCTTTGTCATCATCATCCTCCTAATTCAAACCACTGATATTTCTCTGGCTGCATGAACCAGGTTTTATCCACATGTCTTATATTACACCGTGTCGGGTGATTCGAGCGCGGTGCGGGTCACTGATACTATGCGACTGCCCTCATCAAGTGCGCAGGCTAGCAGTTGCTCAGGTCTAAGTGAGCCGGTATCGGAGCTGACAATCGCACAACTGACCAGTAAGTATCCGTCGGCATCGACGGTCGGCAATACAACAGGCGACTCAGCTACAGTCTGCGACAGGTCGAACGACCGCGTCGACTTTTTGTGCGGCAGCTCAAGGTGACCTGTGGCAATGACTGCGTCCATTGCGGATTGTAGCTCCAGCGCACCGACTGCCGAGTCAACCAGCAGCAGGTAACGATTGATGGTGTGCGTTGCCTGCAGCCCCTTCGCGTCCGGATTGACATACTGCACCTTGCGTATGGCGATGATGTCATCGGCCGCCTGACTTAGTGCCGTCTGCGCATCGGATGGCGCGACATACTGGGTCAGCCACACGTCGAACAGCTCGTTTAGTCCAGCGGTCCCGACCGGTAAAGCCGGCCCGATGGCAAAACGCATATGCCGGTTGAACCCCTGCGTCACCACGTATGGCAGCCCACTCCGGCGCACCAATCGCTCCATCGCCCGCATCACCTCAAGATGAGAAAGCCATCGCAGCCGATCCTGCTTGGCATAGACGATCCTCAGCCGAAACTGCTCACTCATGACGGCTTCCTTCCGTTTCGATGCGAACGTCGCCAGCACAGACCCCGCAATTTAGGCATTGGTCGAAACTGCAGTCTGCAGTGGTCAGGCCAAGCTCGGCTTTCTGCCACTCTTTCAGCAGAAACTCGACGCTAACCCCGCTTTGGATATGCTGCCAGGGCAAGGCCTGATCATGTGGATAAGATCTCTCTGACAGTTGGGCGAGGTCGAGCTCTGTAGTCGCTGCCGCTCTTTGCCACTGCTGGTAATCAAAGCATTCAGACCAGGAAGCAAAAACCGCCCCCTCGCGCCAGGCGGCTTCGATCAGGTCGGCTGCTTCGCGTCCAGCGCGAGAAAGTGCGGCTTCGATCTGTGAGACCTCTGGGTCGTGCCAGCTGAGGTCGATGCCTTTTGCCATACCGGCTTGGCGCAATAGCTCTATGCGACGCTTGACTTCAGCCAGGGGCAGCTGACCTGACCACTGGAAGGGAGTCGCTGGCTTGGGTACGAAAACTGCAACCGATAAAGACATCCTTACCTGAGAGCGCTGTTTGTCTGGCACGCAGTCCTTGGCCAGCGCATAGGCTCGGTTAGCCAGGTCGGCGATTGCCAACACATCTTCATCTGTTTCAGTGGGCAATCCGATCATGAAATACAGTTTGCTCCTGCGCCAGCCTGCTTTGTAAGCCGCCTCGATCGCTCCGAACAGATGCTGCTCGGTGACATTTTTATTAATAACATCGCGAAGTCTCTGACTACCGGCTTCAGGAGCAAATGTCAGTCCCGTCTTTCTCTCACCGGCAACCAGATAAGCCATTTCGACTCCGAAGGCATCAAGTCGCTGCGATGGTATTGAGATTGAGACCCCTGTGTTGCGGTAGCGGTCGTTTAAGCGTCTGAGAATAGACTCGATTCGGGAATGGTCTGTTGTTGAAAGTGAGGTCAGTGATACCTCATCGAAGCCTGTTGCAGCGATTCCTGATGTGGTTGCTTGGACTATTGCATCAGCTGAGCGCTCCCTGACCGGACGGTAAGTCATTCCAGCCTGGCAGAAACGGCAACCGCGCGTGCAGCCTCTGAGCACCTCTATAGTCAGGCGGTCGTGTGCTACTTCGTTATATGGCACAAGGCAGGTTGAGGGCAGAGTGCTGCTGAAGCCCATGAAGACGCGACGATTGACAGTAGCTTGCGTTTGGTGGGCAGGCACATACACCCCGTCAATTGCCGCCATAGCTTCAAGCAGCTCAGTGCGATCGGCGTTATTCATGTTGCGATGCAGCTCGATCAACTCTCCGATCAGATCTTCAGCCTCCCCTATCACGAACATATCGAAGAAAGGAGCAAATGGCTCTGGGTTAAAGCAAACCGGTCCACCTGCTATCAATAAAGGATGGCTGCTGTCTCTGTCAGCACTGCGATGGGGCAGACCAGCCAGGTCGATTACTTCGATGATATTGGTTGCCGCCATCTCATGTGAGATTGTGATTCCGATCAGGTCGAAGTCAGCCAAAGGACTCATTGTCTCAAGTGAAAACAGTGGGATCTGCCTGTCGCGCATCAGCTCAGCCATATCGAGCCAAGGTAGATATGCGCGCTCGGCTGCAACGTCTTCGATCTGATTAACGATCTCGTAGAGCAAAGCAACAGCCTGGTTGGATTGTCCTATCTCATAGCTGTCAGGGTATACGAACACCGCGTGGTATTTAGCATTCTCTTTGACTACCCTGTTGAATTCGTGGTCGATATAGCGCGATGGTTTTGCCACCTGGCTGAGTAATGGCTCGATGTCTGGCCAGAGTGACCTGTTTGATTTTGCTGTCATCAGATGATATCTGCTTCTATCAGTCTACGTTTTATCGGAGACTCTTCATTCGTTTCACTCACTGTTGGAGTCGTGCTTGCAGTCGCTGCTGCAGCAGCCTTCTGCGCTGCTGCTACGACCAATGCTGCTGCCTCTGAAGCCAGTAGTCCTTCGGCCGTCGTTGCACCTGCTGTCGCCGCGGTACCCTCGGTGGCACGACCATTCACCTCGCCGGCTGCACCACTGTCGTCAAGCTGGCCACCCTGGTCGAGTTGCCTTTGATATAAGGCGCTGAGGTATAGCTTTGCCAATCTGCCAAGGGCAAGGGTGCCAACATAACCAACTGTACCTTTTACCGCCCAAGATACTGCTGGCATTGCTTCTACCAACCGTCTGGCAAGATCACGCCAGATAAATGCAGAAGCCGTAAGCGCAACTAACTCAGCATATGGTTGACCTTTGAACTCGACTCCTTGAATAGCTGCTAGCCGGAAGAACATCCTCATCTGGTTTATCAGTAATACCGGCAGGTCTGCTCCAGGCATGAAAAATGCAGTCGCTATCACACCGTTTTGCATGGCGGTTGAGCTGACGATTTCTTTAAACTGCAATTCATTTATAAATGACAAAGCCCTCGCCCAGGCCAATCGGTTATCCGGCTGTGCATCAGAGAGCCATTTTGCCAGGTTCGCAAAAAGCACCCCGAATCCATCTCGGGTAAGAATCTCATCAGTTACAGCAATCAATCTGTCTGAGTCAATGCTGAGGTTGGCTGGCCAAGCGTTTACAAAATTCAAAGTGTTCTCTGTAACAATGACAACATCTGTCTGTCTGAGAGCAGCCAGATATAGCTCCGCACAGAAATCAGACCGGTTTGCCAGAATCACAATCAGATCCGCTTCACTTGAAAAGACCGGAAAATCGTTCTCGGCACTATCGGTAAATGCTGTAAGCGAGACAGTCAGGTTTGTGCTTTGTGGGCGAAAAGCCTGCTGGGCAGCAGCACGAAAAGCCGGAGTCAGAGACTGGTCGACAAAAAGCTCAAGGTGAAGCTGCACGCTAGTCTCCTGATTGATTCCGCTGATCAGAGCAATGGCTTTTTTCAGGTCAACTGGTAAAGACTTAGCCATGTCTGTTACCTCCCGATTCTGGTTTACCCATTTTTTATCCCTATATCTGTTCTTTATCTGACAGGTAAAGTGTAAGTCTATGCTATCAGTTGGGTCATGGTGGGCTTTGCCTGAGCGTTCCAGGCTGTGCGCATGCTGACGGATGCAATGATTCCGACTGCACAGAGGTTAACCACCATGCAGGATGAACCATAGCTCATGAAGGGCAATGGTATGCCTGTGATCGGCATCATTCCGCAGGTCATGCCGATATTTTCGATGATCTGGAAAACCCACATACCGATACATCCTGCGACCAGCAGCGAGCCGAATGAATCAGCCCGGATAGCCACGCGAAGGCTTATCAATACCAGTAGGGCGTACAAGCCGATCAGTGTCATTGAGCCGACAAAGCCGAACTCTTCAGCCAAAACGCAGAAGATGAAGTCCGATGGAGCCTCCGGTAGAAAACCAAGCCCAGACTGCGACCCCTGCATATAGCCAACACCCGACCAACCGCCAGAACCGATAGCGATCTTTGACTGACGGAGGTTAAAGCCGATACCAGTCGGGTCAAGATCCTCGTTTAGAAATACCAGTAAACGGTTGATCTGGTAGTCCTTCAGCAGCACGTCGCGCCCGAAGCGCTGATCAAGTATCGGATCAAGGGTCAAAATGCCAACCACCAGTAGCGCCCCGATAACTATTGTGACAGTCAGCCACCAGCGATTGGCTCCGCCGACAAACAGAACCGTGAAACCTATGACTAGAAATACCAAGGCAGTACCCAGGTCAGGCTGCAGCATGACGCATCCCATCGGCAACACAATAAAGCCCAGGCATTTCATGTAGTCCTTGCCTGAAGTCAACCTGCCGCGATACTCAGAAAGAAGAGAAGCCATCATAAAGATCGCTGGAATCTTGGCAAACTCACTTGGCTGGATCTGCTGCCCGAAAATCTTTATCCATCGAGCTCCGCCCAAGACCTCTACTCCGATTCCGGGAATCATCGGTGAGAGCGAGAGCAACATAGCCAGAATCAAAGCGAAAATCGCCGAATTCTCAAGTTTGCGGTAGTCGATGATCCAGAGCAGCAGCATAATTGCTGCACCGAGGCCGACACCCATGATCTGGCGTGAGAAGGAGTATGCCGGCCTACCACGTGTCGCACTGTAGACGACGACCAGACCCAACGCTATCAGCAGGGCGGCATTGATCAGCAGCAACCAGTTCACGCTGAAGATAAAGCGTCGGATAGTCGAAGGCTGATCTGCCTGAGAGCGTAGCATCGAATCTTTTCGCGCAGTGGTGTTAGCCATCAGCGCTCACCGATTCCAGTGCTTTTGCCTGCGCGGATCTCACCGATGTCGACATCATATATTGCCGCCAGGGTGTGCTGTACTGCCTGCATTGCAGAGCTGTCGCCTGTACCAGCTCGCTCAATCACACTTGCCACACAGAATTTCGGGTTGTCAGCAGGTGCGTATGCTACAAACCATGCACAGGTACCTTTATCTGCCTCAGCAGCAACCTCGCCGGTTCCGGTCTTTGCCAATATCGTGACCGGAAACTCGTTGAAGGGCCAGCCGTTACGGGCGACAACCCGCCGGAAACCTTCTTCCAGTCGCAAGACATCCTTCTCCTCGAACTCTGGCTGCTGGTCGCTCTCGCGCACATCATAACTCTCCAGTGTATTGCCGTGCACATCCAGTGTGCGATGAAAAATGTGTGGCTTCAGCATTTTACGACGGGCGATACCGGCGTAGCCATTACATATCTGCAGCGGGGTTACCAGCAGGTCTCCCTGCCCGATTATCATGTTGGTCATGTCACCCGGCCACCAGTCATAGTCTTCTGGAGTGTCAGCAAAAACCTCGCGCTTCCATGCTGCATCAGGTACCCGCCCCGCAGACTCACCCAAGCCGTCAAGTCCGGTGACAGAGCCGAATCCCCAGCTGCGTAGATACTCTTGCAGCTCGTTCTCTCTCTCTAAGACATCCTCCTCAAGCACCTCCCAGCGCTCGTAGAATGCCGCAGCCAGGTCGTAGAAAAAGACATCACAGCTCTGGTTGACCGACTCTTCGAAATCGAGCAGACCGTGACCGCCCCACTCATAGATCCAACATCTCCACCCCCACTGGGTTCCGTAATAATCCCAGTAACCGGTACAATAGCAGGTGCTATGATCATCAATCAATCCCGCATGAAAACCAGCCAGCGAAGTGAAAGCCTTAAAAGTCGAGGCAGCCGGATACCTTCCGGTCGTAACCCTGTTCATCAGTGGGTTATTAGCCTCTGTACTGGTCAGCTGATCCCAAAGATCCTGTGAGATACCATTGGTAAAAGCCTCTGGGTTATAGGTCGGAAAAGATGACATAGCCAAGATGCCACCATCTTCGATATCCATAGCCACCAAAGCTCCTGCGTCACAGTATTTCCAACCGTTCTCTCGCGCAGACGCAATAATCTCGCGCAGAATCTTATCTGTCGCCCGCTGCAGATCCAAGTCGATAGTCAGGCAGACATCCAGTCCATTGACAGGCGGAATCTCCTGCAGCAGAGCCGTCGGTGCTCCATAGACATCGCGCTTGTATACAAGCTGGCCCTTTTTGCCTGCCAAATAGCGCTCAAAGGCATACTCGGCTCCGGTCTTGCCAATGAAATCTTCTCCTGTTAGCTCGGAATCATCCCCCGCTGCCTTCAACTCATCAGCTGTCACCGGCCCAATGTAGCCTAACACATGAGCAGCTCTTGAATCAAATGGATAATAGCGCGCTGCGCTATCCTTAACGGTAATGTCTTCGAATAGATGTGGGTGCGACTGGATATAAGCGGCAGCACGCATACTGACATCGGTTGCCAAGACGCGCTGGGCAGTCATTTCAAGCCGGTCATCTAATAATTTCTGCCTGATGACTCCACTGGGAATGCCTAATACCAAAGATAGACGATGCACCAGGTTTCGATCATCAGCCACCGAACGTGGCGCCGTTACTATCAGTGTCGGCCTATTGCCAACCATCTCACGCCCTTTGCGGTCAAGCAGGCGCCCCCGAATAGCGGGAATCGCCACCGAAGAGGTTCGGTTGATTTCAGCCAGCTCGGTATAGTAGTCACCAGAAAGTAACTGTAGTGACCAGAGCTTTGCCACGATACTCGAAAAAATGGTACCGGTCAGAATGCCGAATATATAGAAGCGTAGGCGGTTTTTATCCTGTGCTGGCTCAGCAGTGAGCTCCTCTTCCTTGGGGATGTCGATGTTCGCACTGCCTGAAGGCCCAGCTACTGGTACAAAGCTGCGCTTGACTACCAGATCACGAGACTGGCGGTTATACATGTCGGCAATGAAAGCCAACACGACCAGTGACACTACAAAGGTGACAATAGCCACTATTACCGTGATGGTCTCTGGTCTCACTGCTTATTCACCGATTCTCTGATACCCATATACTGACCTTACGCCTGTCCTTTCCGACCACCGTGTCAAAGTGGTGGCAACTTGTCTTTCAATTGCGCAGCTGATCTGCCGGACAGCGACCTGATGGAGGGCAAAGCACTTGAACCACTGGCAGACAGTCTGGCATAGGGCAGCATGATAAACGCTATCACAGAGTCATACAAACCAGCAGGCAATACCCGGTTGGCGACAGTATGCGTTAGATTGTTATCGAGACCGATTGTTGACATTAAGAGCGCAATGAGAAATTCTCCACAGAAGACCATAACGGCGACTGCAATGAAGCGAGTCAGAGTACTGCTTAGTATCGGCATCGTTGAAAGCGGATTTATTGCAAAGGCAACCAGGCAGTAAGCGAAAGCGCGGACACCCAGCGGAGTGCCGCATGCCAGATCGACGGTGGCGCCGAGGATGAATGCGCAGAGCACAGCGGCTGGCTGGGAGACCCGCATGGCGTTTACGACCGCAAAGCAAAGTGCGATGTCTGCTGCCACCGATGCGATTGCCAGGTTCGTCGAGAAGCCTACCTGTAAAAAGAAGGCGACCAGCATGCCGATTGCCACAGAAACGATGCTCGACTCTTGTCTCATCGAAGCAGCGCTCCCCTCTTTTGGCTATGCAGCAGGCAGCCTTGTTGTGGTCGACCAGGCACCGATTGCTGACCAGGCATGCCGATGCGGTTCTCCTGGGTTCCGCCAGAGCCCGGCCTGATATTTGATTCACTGCCGGTGATTACCAGTACCTC
>WQXZ01000074.1 GCA_009781525.1 Coriobacteriia bacterium
CAACAGGTGGTCGAAGAGATAACCGAAGCTCCAGAAGTTGTTGAGCCTGCTGACCAGGACACAATAGAGCAAATCCTGCAGCTCCTTTTATCCGAGCCGACCTCTATGCAAGAGAGGGAGCAGAAATCATCCACGCAGGGTACGCTACCAGCGACTGCCAAAGCTGTTTCGTCGCCATATGGTTCAGTAGGCCTTGAGTTTCAAGGAGAGGATTCAGCAGCATGGTCAGCAAGCGACGGATCCGGTGCTCCCTACTCCACAGGCGGCCCCAGTACCCATGGCACCACCGGCACCACCGACGCCAGCGACTCTACCGGCACCCCCATCGCCCCTGGCATCGCAGGCGAGATCTTATCCCCAATTGAATCAGTTGCTACCAGCGAAGTGGCTGCCAGGAGGCAGGCTGCTGCTGCACGAAGTCGCGCGGCGGCTGCTCGCAGGCAGTCAAACGATGCGCCTGCTGGGCAGGCTGCGATAGTCCGAGGCGACGTCGGAGCGGTCAGCCAGCTGGGGCAGAGCAGGGCATATGGTGCCAAGTCGCGTCAGAAATCGATATCGCGGCGCGCTTTCTCGGCTCTCGCAGGAACAGCCACGCTGGCTGCGGCAGGAGCAGGAGTAGCGTTTTTTTTGCGCAAAATGGGTTATATCAGTTCGACAACAGACATCAGATCGCGGATGCCAGGGTTTTTCCGGCAGCGACTGGCAGGGTATCATTTTCCGGAATTACGCTACGCTCATGGTGTCTATCTGGATACCAGCCGGGTGTTACTCGGTCAAATCGGTGAAACAGTTCAGATACGAACCGCGGTAGGTTCATCAAGGGGAGACAATCACCTTATTCTGGAGGAAGCGGACTACTTCAGCACGAACAATGCAATCGCCACAGTCGACAGTTTCGGCAACGTGACAGCTCAGGGATTCGGCATCTGTGAGATCGGTGTCGGACTGGGCAACTACCTCAAATATTGCCAGGTTCAGGTGGCATCGAAGTGGGCTGCGATCACCTTTGATGATGGCCCGGTTCACACCACGAGGCGGCTGCTGGACGGCATGCGCGAAAGGGGAGCGCACTCGACCTTCTTCGTGCTGGGCAACCAGGCGGAAGGGAAAGCCGACATTCTGCAACAGATGGTAGCCGACGGCAATGAGATCGGCAATCACACCTACAGCCACAATGGCTCGGACAGTGTGCTGGCATCGCAACTTTCGCGGACGGACGACATTATCCGCGAGGCAACCGGTCGTGAAACCTACCTGATGCGTCCACCTGAAGGTGTGATCTACAACGCCATGTACAGTTGCGGAAAGCCGATTATCTACTGGTCCGTCGACCCCCAGGATTGGCTGGTGCGAAACGCCGAGACGGTCTACGACAGGCTGATGCGTGACGTCTACAGTGGCTGTGTGGTCTGCATGCACGACCTCTACGAGACCTCGGTGGACGCTGCCCTACGCGCAATGGACACATTCATCGACCAAGGCTACGTGTTTGTGACCATTTCGGAGCTGCTGGGCAATCCGATGCCAGGAACCATCTACTATGATGGAGACTCAACCCCTCGCACCATCAAGTATCGAAACCACCAGTGGGATTCTCTGTTCTTCTGAGCACCACCTTGTCTTGAGACCTCGCGCTTTTGCACTTTCACCTCTGCGTTGACGGCGCAGAATTCGGGCGCAAAATATGATGCTCTGTCTCGCTTGTTTGCGCTTATGTGCTCTGCTAAACTAGTCGAACCGTTTTCGCTGGTAGTGAAAACAGGTGAAAGCGCGATTAGCTCAGGGGGAGAGCACTACCTTGACACGGTAGGGGTCGTAAGTTCAAATCTTACATCGCGCACCAGAGTTTCCGCAGGTCAGAGCCTGTTTCATGATAATAAAAGTCCCCGCAAAAGCGGGGATTTTTGCTCTCTGGGTACTCTGTGGGTACTCAGGGTTTCTTAGAATAAAAAAAGAATCTTACAAAATGCAAGATTCTTCAGAAAACTACAACAAAAATGAATTTATATATTGACAATCTCACCAAGAGGTTTGTTTGCTTTTCTGATGATCTCACCGATTTTCTCAGCAGCTTCCCTATCGTTTGCGGGCATCACTTCGGCATAGATATCAAGAGTGGTACTGGCTTTTGAGTGCCCCAAACGGTTTTGAACAGTCTTGATATCAACATTATTACCAATAAGGTGCGTTGCATGAGTATGGCGAAAAGTGTGGAGTTTTATGTCACCCAAGTTGTACTTCTCTCTGAAATACCTGAACCAAGCATTGAACTTATGTATTTCCATGAAACCACCGAGTGTATTGTTGAAAACTGGAGTCTTGGCATTCTGTTTCTTACCTATACTGAATAGAAACTCCATTTGTTTTGCTTTATGCTCTCTAAGCAGCTCAAGAGTATCTCTATCTAGGGAGATGGTTCTTATAGAGTGCTCTGTCTTAGGCTCTTTGATTCCATTATCAGTTTGCTGCTGGTTGATACGAAGCTCGGCTTTCTTAAAATCTATCTGTCCCCAAGACAAACCCAAGCACTCACCTCTCCTTGTTCCAGTTCCAAGCATAAAACGGACAGCTAGAATCCTCGAATTCCACAATGAAGCTCCTACTACATTCTTCTCGAATTTATGCTCCTTGCGAATAGCAGTTTTTCTTTTCGTCACCACAAGAGTTTCGCTCTCTTTTTCCTCTTGGTTAAGTGCATTGAGCAGTATGGTTAACTCATCATCATCGAGATAGCGTATCTTTCGTTTCTTCTGCTTTAGAGGAGATAGTTTATCAAATGGATTTTGTATGATGTCGCCCTGTTTTAGAGCGACCCTCATGATCTGGTTGAACTTTTGGTACAGAATTACCTTAGTGCTGTCTGACTTTCCCTCATTGTCTAGTTTTTCTATCAATTTATTAATCACAACAACATCGATTTCACGAAGAGCTATCTGACCAACATATTTGTTGAGTGTTTTGATTTGGTAGTAGTCCTTCTCAAGGGTGCTCTCTGCGATTGTGCCAAGATTCTTCCGTTGTGTATGGAATAACTCGGAGAACTGAGCGAATGTCATTGACTCAGCTTTGACATTATAGCCATTCTCGATCTCTTTGCGGTACTCTATAAGTGCAGCTTGAGCCTCAGCTTTTGTGCGAAACCCACTTCTCCAAGGCGAATACAGCTGCTTCCCCGTCATGCTGTCAACGCCGAGGTTGAGCCTTATCCTGTAATAGCCGGAACCGTCTTTTCGGTATCTTTTTTCAATGGTTCCCGCACCAACAATGTACTTCATTGTTCTCTAAGTATCCTTTCGGTCATTGCTACTTAGCTCAGTTGAAAAACTATAATGATGATGGTTCTTCAGATCTCTAGCGTATTCAATTAATCGCTGATGTCCTTTTTTGTTAAGGATTTCATATATCTCTATTAGCTCCTGAAGGAGCTTGCTTTCAGGTGGGAGGTTTGCGCCTACCTCCTTAAACCCAAGTAGCCAACTAGGTGAACACTGCAAGATTGCGCAGAGTTGTAAGAGAATATGGCTTTTAACATCAGCGCCTTTTTCATACTTGGCATACCCTTGAGCGGTCAAGTTCAAGAAATGCCCCATTTCTAACTGAGTTAAGCCTTTTGATTCTCTAGCTGTTCTTAGGCGCAGACTAACTCCTCTGCGTAGCGCAGTGATTTCCTCGTCAGTGTTTTCGTTTATAGACTTCATATTACATGCGAAGTATAACATGTTTGTTAGCATAGACAAATTGTTAGATATACTATTGACGTAAAAGTTTGTTTAGTCTATTGTTGGAGTACAACAAAGTGTTACTATTGTCTAAAAACCAACTGAAGGAGTCTAATTTGTCGAGAACTGTTTATCCCAAGCCCAACCTTCGGATACTTCGCGAAGGTGTAGGGTTGAGCAGAGAAAAACTCGCTCGCGTGATTGACGTAAGCAGCGCAACCATCCAGCACTGGGAACAAGGAAACCGCCCCATTGCTTCCGACAAATTATTTCAGTTAGCGGAGTTTTTTAAGTGCAGTCCTGAGTATCTATATGGCTTAACTGATGTTGAGAACGATTGTGCAGCCTTATCTGGCGACTATGTTGTGGTAAAAAAAGACAGTCTTACTGGCAGCGAAGAGCTACTAGCTTCTGGTCGAAGCTGATGCACAGAATCTGAATAGTAGAAGGTAATCTAGTTCATGCAGATAAGAAAATGGAATTATGCTACCAGAGCCTATGACATTGTAGAGCTACCAGATGATTGGCGCGTGTCATTTTTCGAAACTGATATGGATACGCTTGTCAACTGCCCGCACTGTGGAAAATCATTGTCGTTTGGCGAAGCATACACAAGCCGACAATTCCACTCGAAAGCAGGTTTTGGCTATGGAGTCTTCACTGATTGTTACAAGAAGGAGTGGGATCTGGAGCGGATATATATCGAGGTAGCGAGTATTGAAGCCGAGGATACAGAATAACATTTCGTATAACCTAGTGGATCACTGTCATCGCAAATCACAGCTACTAGGGTATACGAAGCGTTATTGAAAGTCGCTTGAAGTGACTTCAAGACGGAGAAAGAACAGGGTTTTGGCAGAGTAGTCAAAACCTATCGAGATGCGCTGACAGACTGACCTGTACTGTGTAGTAGAGAGGGTCACCAGGTCTATATATAGCCAACCAGCTATATACATCGCGCCTGTAACATGACTAATATGGGGTCGCATCAGCTTGTGTTGAGCATCACAAGCTAGGGGGTTGTGCCGCATTGGTCAGGTAGGAGGGCATGATGTCACGACCTGCTTTCACAAAACAAAAAAGAAAACAAAATCAACTGCTCATAACAACCATCAAGGAGATGGCAGATGATGCTGACTCTGGTTGGCAGGTTTACCGTGACAGGATTCTTGCAGCCATTGTAATGCTAGAACCATATTATGTTGCAAAAGTAGCAATATATATACGCGAGGCTATAGGAATGCAGCAATTGACCTATTTCATCGCACACTATCTTTCACTCAATTGGGCAGACGATACAGGCGCAAAGCGACGCTTCTTTTCACGAGTCGTGAAGCATCCTGAAGATGTAATTGGAATACTCAGTTATGGGGGTGGTCGCCCCTCCTCGCACGCAGAGCGCATGGGACTGCATGACTGCATGTCAAAGTTCCCTTTGGAAATACTCAGCGAAACAAGAAAAATCAATGGTATGAGTCTCTTGAAGGCAATAAATGCCATTCACGTTCATAGCGCTGATATCAGCGCATACAAGAAGGGTTGCCGAATACCGAGGAAGCTGCTGGATGAAACGGAGCAAGTCATCTGGTTTGAGAATACTGAAATAGGAATCAGGACTAGCATAGAGAGAATCGAGGTTTGAAATGGAAGTACAGCTGGTTGACTCAGAAGGTAACGAACTTGAGGATATTTTGGTGGGTTATCCGTCGATACTGACCTTAGAGCAACTTACAGAGGTTTTACAAATCAGCAAAAACAATGCGCGAATAAAGCTACAGACCGGAGAAATACGTGCAATGAAGGTAGGAAGACTGTGGCGGATACCGAAGGCATGGTTGATTGAAGCCATCAATTCTGGAAAAAGTCTATAAATCCATGAGATGCATCAAGGTATACGGGATGGTTGCTTTTCCTTGCTTCCACGGATCACTTGCCTCGCCCGTCAATGATTCGTCAAACCTCGTTGACTATCCCGTATACCCGGTTGCTATGGAAGAGGCTTGATATGAAGACGATACGCTTGGTTGGGAGTGACAAGAATGGACGAAAAGTTGAAAGACATGTTTATCCGGATTGGCGACACGCTGCGGACGCAAAAATATCTCAAATGGAACGGAAGCGAGGCATTAGGTGGGGATCTGGCTCGAAAAATACTCAATCAAGAGGAATACGCAGACACACAAGCCAGAGAAATCTACGAATTCCTAAAGGAGTTGTACGGGTGAGCAAAAAAGCAGTCTCCGTCCAAGGAGCACCTGAGCGGAGACTAACACAACGAAATCATTATATCACAGCAGGACTGCTGGTTATAGCCAGCCTCATAGCCTACTACTGGATATTGAAGGGGAGATGATGGAATACTCGATACCTGTCAGGGCATTGCTTAGCAATGCCGGTAAGAAACCATATGACGACCTCTACTACTACGAGAAGATCGTAGCTAGACTGACTCAGGATGATATCTGGGTCGATGCCATTGTGTTAAGCGATGTAGGGGGACTAGGCTACAGAGCACAGATATCATATCTTCGCAGTCGTGATATCGACATCATCACGAGAGTGAATCCCGAAACCAGGAAGAAGAAACGCACCACCTACCAGTACGCTTTAAAAGAAAGGGTGGCTGACTGATGGTCGATACGTTAAAACACGCTCTTCTTTCTCCGTCATCTGCCTACCGTTGGCTTGTCTGTCCTCCGTCTGCGCGACTCTCTGAAGGGATACCTGACGAGGAAAGTGAATATGCGGCTGAAGGCTCAGTGGCTCACAGGCTGCTGAGTGTCGAGTTGAATAAGAGACTCGACCTTGGAATAGAAGGCGTCGAAAGCAAGGTTGCTGTCACCAAGAGTCGATACTACAACGCTGAGATGCAAGACTATATCGACAAAACCGTTAATCTCATTGAGGAGATAAAAAACAGTATCGGAGAATGCCATATCCTTTTAGATAAGAGGCTTGACATTTCAAGATGGGTACCGGAATCATTCGGCACAGCTGACGTGGTGATTGCGTCACCGTCAACGATATGCGTAATCGACTTCAAGTACGGTCAAGGAATCAGGGTCACTGCTGAGAAAAACCCTCAGACAAGGCTTTATGCTCTCGGTGCATGGTACGAGTTCAATGACCGGATCCTTTTCGATATCGATGTAAAGGTTCAGATGATTGTCATCCAACCACGGCTGGACTTAATCTCAGAAGAGTACGCATCGCTTGGAGGATTGATGGTCTGGGCAGGTATCGCCAAGGAAAAGGCAGAACAAGCATTTGCTGGTGTTGGTGAATTCAATCCTTCAGCTGAGACCTGTCAGTTCTGCGCTGTGAAGGCAACCTGTCCATCACGCTCTGAAACTGCGATAACAATAGCAAATGGAGAGATGCCGGAGCTTTTAACGGTTGCTGACGTTGCGTCTGTGCTACCAAAACTGGAGGTTGCTCAGAAGTGGATCAAGGATGTTTTAGACTGGGTGTTAGAGCAGGCTGTAGCAGGCGTGGAGATACCCGGCTACGCTCTTACATACGGAAGGTCTAACAGGGCGTTTTCCGACTCAGAGGCCGTTACAGACGCTCTCAGGCGCGCCAAAGATATAAAGAAGGCTGACTACACCGAAGAGAGGCTACTCAGCCTAGCATCACTTGAGAAAAACCTCGGTAAGAAGCGATTTACTGAGTTGCTCGGAGAATATGTCGTGAAACCGCAAGGTAGACCGAAACTCACACCAGTGAGTGCGGAGGTCGCAGAGGTGGAAGACGTATGAGTGACAGACGCGAAGTAATGGTCGATGGAGTCACAAGGAACGGTGAGCCGGTCTATGTCATTGAAGCATCATCAGAAGATGCAGTAGACGAGACCACCATTATCGAAGTCCAGCCGATCGAGACGAAGACAGATGCGCTTGCAGTGCCTGTGGCGCAGTCGATTACGACAGCCCTTACAGCACATGATGTGGTAGCTCAGGTCGCCCTGATACAGCAGGTCATGGAAGCTGTGATGAAAGAGGGGGAGCACTACGGTGTTATCCCGGGTACGAGCAGCAAACCGACCTTGCTCCAACCAGGTGCTCAGAAGCTGCTACTGACATTCAACTTCGCTCCACGCTATGAAGTAGAGATGCGCGACCTGGAGAACAGCCACAGGGAATACGAGGTGCGCTGCATCCTCACTATGCGCCAATCAGGGCAATTCGTTGGCGAAGGGGTTGGGATATGCTCGACCATGGAAAGCAAGTACCGCTATCGGGGAGCAGAACTGGAAGACACCGAGGCAGACGTTCCGAAGGAGTATTGGACTGCGCGCAGCGCAGGTGACAAGGGAAGGATGCAGGCGTTGTTAGGCGGCAAGAACCGCACAACCTCCAAGCGTCCTGACGGCAGCTGGGGGATATTTATAAAAGGTGAGCGCAAAGAGAATCCAGATATAGCTGATACTTATAACACAGTGCTCAAGATGTCGAAGAAGAGAGCACTGGTTGACGCTGTACTGACAGCGACCGCTGCATCTGACATCTTCACTCAGGATCTAGAGGATATGGGTGAGATGAGGCAGCCAGAGGCAGTGGCGCCAAAACCTCAGACACCACCACCGCCACCGAGGAACCCGTTGCTCGACAAGCTCCGCGAGATAGGTACCGGAGTGGTCAGCACCAGTGCAGGTACTGTCACATTCGCTGATTTCGTAACTGCTGTCGAGGGAGAGATTGGTATGGCTTTGTCTGACATAAGTACAGAGCAG